>JACQRE010000072.1 GCA_016206585.1 Candidatus Omnitrophota bacterium
GAGATGGTGATCGAGGGCTACGGCCCCGGCGGGGTGGCGGTCCTCGTCGAGCTCCTGACCGACAACAATAACCGCACCAGCGCCGAGATCCGCAGCCTCTTCGCCAAACACGAGGGCAACCTGGCGGGCGCGGGCAGCGTCTCCTGGCTCTTCCAGAAGAAGGGCATCGTCACGCTCAGCGCCTCCGGGTTGAACGAGGAGCGGCTGATGGAGACCGCGCTGGAAGCCGGCGCGGACGACCTGAAAGTGGAAGGCGGCCAGGCCGCGGTGACCGCGGAGCCGTCCGCCCTCGAAGCGGTGAAACAGGCGCTCCAGAAGGCCGGGTTCGCCCTTGATGCCGCGGAGATCACGATGGTGCCCTCCTCGACGGTCCGCGTGGACGATCCGAGCAAGGCGAAGGCGCTCCTCGGCCTGCTCGATGCGCTCGAGGACCAGGAGGACAGCCAGCACGTCTACGCGAACTTCGACATCCCGGACGCGCTGCTCGCGGAGCACGCCGGCGGCTGATGGTCATCCTCGGCATTGACCCGGGGTTGAGTGCCACCGGCTACGGCTTCATCGAAGCGCAGGGCGCCAGGCTGCGCGTGATCGAGGCGGGCGATATCCGGCCGCCCCGCACGCAGCCGCTGGCCCGGCGGCTGGAGCGCATTCATCAGGGGCTCACCGAGCTGATCGGCCGCCACCGGCCGGAGGTAGTCGTGCTGGAGAAAATCTTCACCCACCACCAACACGTGACGACGGCCGCCATGATGGGACATGCGCGCGGGGTGGCCTGCCTCGTCGCGCAGGAGCATCGCCTGCCGCTGGAAGAGCACCTGCCCACCCACGTCAAGAAATCGCTTACCGGCAACGGGTCCGCCTCAAAGGAACAGGTGGCCCGTATGGTCGAACGGTGGCTCGGCCATGCCGATCCCTCCTGGTCGAGCGACGCGACCGATGCGCTGGCCCTGGCGATCGTCCATGCGCATGCGCGGCACCATCAACGGAACCTGGCCGGAGTCCTGCCATGATTTCCAGAGTCCGCGGGATGCTGCGGGAAGTCCGCGATCTCCAAGTGCTGATCGACGTCGGCGGGATCTCCTACGAGGTCTTCATGCCCTCGTCGCTGGTGCGCCTGCTGCCGGAGCGGCTGAGCCCGGGCGGCGAGGTCGAGCTGGTCACCTTCCACTACCAGCAGCTGGAGGTCGGGCGCGGCATTCCGGTCTTGATCGGCTTCTTCAACGAGGTCGAGCGCGAGTTTTTCACGCGCTTCATCTCGGTGGCGGGCGTGGGCCCGCGGGCCGCGCTCAAGGCGCTGACGCAGCCGCTGGCGGTGATCGCGCAGGCGATCGACGAGGGCGACCTGTCGCTGCTGCGGTCGCTGCCGGGCATCGGCGAGCAGCGCGCGAAGGAGATCGTCGCCAAGCTCCAGGGCAAGGTCGGCAAGTACGCGCTCATCCAGGCGAAGGACGCGCTGCCGGAGCCGTCCGAGGCCGGAGCCGGCGCGCTCGAAGACGAGGCGGTCGCCATCCTCGTCCAGCTCGAGTACAAGAAAACGGAGGCGAAGGAGATGGTGCGCGCCGCCCTCCAGCGCAGCCCCAAGATCAAGACGTCCGAGGAGCTGCTCAACGAGGTCTATCGCCAACAGCGCTTGGCGCCCGCATGAAACGAGCCGAGCCGTTTGCGAAAGCTGAGAAGCCGCCGGCCCGCGCCATGCCGCTGCCCAGCACCTCGCCGTCGGAGAACGACGACGACCAGATCCTCAACCTGAGCCTGCGGCCCAAGCGGTTCGACGAGTTTGTGGGCCAGGGCCAGGTGGTCGAGAACCTGCGCGTGGCGATCCAGGCGGCCAAGCGGCGGGAGGAGGCGCTGGAGCACCTGCTGCTCGCCGGACCGCCGGGCCTGGGCAAGACCAGCATCGCCCACATCGTCGCCCATGAGATGGGGGCGAAGATCACCGCGACGAGCGGGCCGGCCATCGGCCGGGCCGGGGATCTCATCGGCATCCTCACCAACCTCGAGCAGCACGACATCCTCTTCATCGATGAGATCCACCGGCTCTCGAAGGTCGTCGAGGAGTTCCTGTACCCCGCGATGGAGAACTTCGAGATCGATTTCGTCATCGACAAGGGGCCGTACGCCAAGACGATCAAGTTCCACCTCAAGCGCTTCACGCTGATCGGGGCCACGACTCGCTCGGGGCTGCTCTCGAACCCGATGCGCAGCCGCTTCGGGATGGTGTCCCACCTGGAGTTCTACACGCCGGAGGAGCTCGTGCAGGTGTTGCACCGCTCGGCGAAGATCCTCGGGATGAGCCTCGATCCGGAGACCGCCCGCGCGATCGCCGAGCGTTCGCGGGGCACTCCACGCATCGCCAACCGGCTGCTGCGCCGCGTGCGCGACTACGCGCAGGTGAAGGTGGACGGCAAGATCTCGAAGGAGGTCGCCCATGCCGCGCTCGCCGCGCAGGGGGTGGACAGCTTCGGGCTCGACGGGCTGGACCGCAAGGTGCTGCGCACGATCATCGAGTTCTACGGCGGCGGGCCGGTGGGGATCGAGGCGCTGGCCGCGGCCCTGAACGAGGAGCCCGACACGATCGTGGACGTGGTGGAGCCCTACCTGCTCTCCGCGGGGCTGCTCAAGCGCACCGCGCGCGGCCGCAAGGCGACCCGCCTGGCCTACCAGCACTTCGCGGGCCTGAAAGAGCGCGACCTGGAGCTGTTCGCCGCCTCAGCATGAGTGCTGACCTTCAGCCGCTGGGCCGGGCGCTCATCCTGTTTGGCATCATCCTCGCCGTGTTCGGGCTCCTCCTGCTCGCCGGCCCGAAGATCCCGTGGCTGGGCCGGCTGCCCGGCGACCTCATCATCCAGCGGGAGCGGTTCTCGTTCTACCTCCCGCTGGCCAGCTCGCTCCTCGCCAGCCTGATCCTCAGCCTCGTCCTGTGGCTCATCGGGCGGTTCCGTCACTGATGTCGCGTCACCAGGTCACCCGGTCACCAGGTCGCCCGGTCGTCGTGCTGCTGGTGGCGGCCGTGCTGCTGGCGACGATGCGGGCAACGGCCGCGCAGCCCAGCCCGGAGTGGATCCGCGTCGCGGTGATCCGCGCTGACCCCCAAGTCAACCTGCAGATCTACGGCCGGTTCAGCATCGTTGCGCTGCACACGGGCGCGCCGATCCAGCAGGGGCGCCGGCTGCCGCCGGTGGCGGTGCGCGCCGTGCAGGAAGGGATTGCACTTGGCGATCAGATCCTGCCGGTCTTCGGCGTGCGGATCGAGCCGGAGCGCTCGGCGACGATCAGCCTCAACGGCCGCCGGCTGCGCGGCACGCTGGAGATCGTCCGCCAGCAGAACCTGACCCTCCTCATCATCAACCACGTCGCGCTGGAGGACTACCTGCGGGGCGTCCTGAGCAAGGAAGCGCCGGACTACTGGCCGGAGGAGGCGCTCAAGGCGATCGCGATCGCTGCGCGCACCTACGCGGTCTACCAACGGCTGACCAAGACGCAGGTCGACTACGACGTCACGGGCGATGTGATGTCGCAGGACTACGGCGGCAAGACCGCGGAGAAGGCGGCCACGACGCGGGCGGTCAAGGCGACCGCCGGCCTCATCCTGGCGCA
>JACQRE010000083.1 GCA_016206585.1 Candidatus Omnitrophota bacterium
ACGCAAAGGCCATCCCCTCCGAGCGCGCGTAGAGCCGGAACGGCAGGTCTGTGCAGTTCGCCATCTGCGACTTCACCACAAGTGGAAGCCACATCCCTTTTAACGAGATCATCTCATCATGCGCTGTGTGATGTGTTGCGGGTCATGTGTGACGTCACTGACACCCTCGTCATCGGATCGTGCCTGGTCATTATGCTATACTCGTACCCCTGATGCCAGCCCCGTCGGTCAATTTACTCAAGCACCACGCCGCTCCGCGCAGCGTGCGGCGGTTCCTCGGCTACGTGCGGCCGTACCGACGCGTGCTGGGCCTGGCGGTCGCCTGCGGGATCGTGCGCTACCTCGTGCCGCTCGCACTCCCCTGGAGCGTCAAGATCCTGGTCGACGACTTCCTCGCGCCGGGGTCTACGATGCCGCACGCGCGCCTCCACCTCGTCATGGCCAGCCTGTGCGCCCTCTATGCGGTGTACGCCCTGGCCAGCTATTGGCGCTCCTACCTGGCGGGGCTCGCCGGCCACCGGGTGATCTTCGACCTGCGCCAGGCGCTCTACCTGCACGTCCAGCGCATGAGCTTGAGCTTCTTCGACCGGGAACGGATCGGCGCGGTCGTCTCGCGCATGACGACCGACATCGCCTCGGCGCAGAACTTCGTCGGGGCGGCGTTCGTCAACACCGTGATGGACGGCTCGTGCGTCGCGGTCATCATTGGCCTCCTGTTCGCCGTCCACCCACGCCTGGCCCTCGTGTCGCTGGCCGTGCTGCCGTGCTACGCCCTCTCGACCTACCACCTCCAAAAGCGCATCCGCGAGAAGAGCCGCGCGATCCACCGGCAGCTCCAGGAGATCTCCGGCGACCTCCACGAACAGTTCGCCGGCATCTCGACGATCCAGGCGTTCACGCAGGAGGCGGCCGAGGCGCACGAGTTCCGCACGCAGAGCGAGGAGTACTTCGGCACCGTGATGGACAACGTGCGGCTCCAGTCGGTGGCGCTGGGAGTGACCGGATTCCTCACGGCGCTGGGGCCCATCCTCGTGCTGTGGTTTGGCGCCACCGAGGTGTGGGCCGGACGGCTGAGCGTGGGTTCGCTCATGGCGTTCTACGGCTACCTGGGGCTCCTCTACCAGCCGATCCAGCGGCTGACCGAGCTGAACCTCATCGTCGCGAACAGCCTCGCGGCGATGGACCGCATCTTCGAGGTGTTCGACACCTTCTCGGAAGTGCAGGAGCGTCCTCAGGCGGCGGCCCTGCCCCGCGCGCGGGGCGAGGTGCGGTTCGAGGGCGTCACGTTCCGGTACGTCGGGCGCGGACCGGTGCTGGAGCGGTTCCATCTGACGATCCCCGCCGGGGCCACCGTCGCACTCGTGGGTCCCAGCGGAGCCGGTAAGTCCACGGTGGTGCGGCTGCTGCCCCGCTTCTATGACGTCACGGACGGGCGCATCACGATCGACGGCGTGGACATCCGGCACGCCACCCTGAAGTCGCTGCGCGAGCAGATCGCGATCGTCTCCCAGGAGCCGATCCTCTTCAGCGGGACGATCTGGGAGAACCTGCGCTACGGCCGCCCGGACGCGACGGAGGCACAGGTCCGCGCGGCGGCGCGCGCCGCGTTTGCCGAACCGTTTATTGAGCAGCTGCCGAAGGGCTACGACACGGAGATCGGCGAACGCGGCGTGCGCCTCTCGGGCGGGCAGAAACAGCGGCTGGCTATCGCGCGGGCGTTTCTGAAGGATGCCCCGATCCTAATTCTGGACGAGCCCACCTCGGCGCTCGACGCGGAGTCGGAGGAGCTGGTCAAGCAGGCGCTCATCCGGCTGCTCGAGGGACGCACGGCGCTGATCATCGCGCACCGGCTCTCCACGATCGAGCACACCGATCTCGTCGTCGTGCTGGACGGGGGCCGGATCATCGAGCAGGGCCGCCATGACGAGCTGTTACGGCGGCCGGCGGGCCTGTACCGCCGCTACGCCGAGCTGTCGCTCACCTGAGCAAGTCAAAAGTCAAAAGGAAAAAGTCAAAACCACAAGTCAAAAGTAAAAAGTAAGAACGGAAACGCCGCGGCTCTTACTTTTGACTTTTAGCTTGTGGTTTTGACTTTTGACTTTTACCTTTTGACTTGAAACCTGGCACTTAGCGTTTCTTTAAGAACATCAACGTGTAGAGCAGTCCCGCCATGGTGCCGCCGAGCACAGGACCGATCCAATAGATGAGGTGGTGATCCCACACCCCGGCCACCAGCGCCGGCCCGAAGGCGCGCGCAGGGTTCATGGCGGCTCCCGTCAGCGGGCCGCCGACGAGGATGTCGAAGATCAGCACGGTACCAATGCCGAATCCCCCGATGGCGTTCCAGGTGCCCTTGGGATCGATCGCCGTCCCGAACACCGCCAGCACGAGGAAGAACGTCAGCACGATCTCCACCAGCGTGCCCTGGACCGCGTTGATGCCCACCCCAAGGCTTGGCGTCCCCAAATGCACCGGCTGCCAGACGTGCTCCGGGAAGATCACGCCGAGGAAGAACCCCGCGATGGCGGCCCCCGCCAGCTGCGCGATCACGTAGAGACAGGCCCGCTCCCCCTCGATCTTCCTCGCCGCCGCCACGCCGATCGTCACCGCCGGGTTGAAGTGGCCACCCGAGACGTGTCCCAGGGCGGAGACCATGACGGCCAGCACGGTGCCGTGGGCGATGGCGATGCCCAGCAGCCCCAGCTCCCCGCCGGTCCACTGATTCGTGCAGACCGCCCCGGCCCCGATGAAGCAGAGCGCGAAGGTCCCCAGCAACTCCGCAACCGCCGCTTTCCAGAGGTCCATGCACCCCTCCTGTTGTTAGTCGGTTTCCATCCCCAGCAGCACTTTGGAGAGCACGATGGTCTCGAGGTATTCCAGGCTGAACGGCTTGGAGACGTAGTCGTAGGCGCCGGCGGCCAGGGCTCCGCGGGCCATCACTTCTTCGCCGCCACCGGAGATCATGACGACGGGCAGTGCTGGGTGCGCGGCCTTGATCTTCTTCAGCGCCATCACGCCGTCCATCCCCGGCATGTTGACGTCGAGCAGGACCAGCGCGGGGCGCTTCGCCAGCGCCTTCAACCCCTCCTCGCCGGAGCCCGCCACCAGCACGCGCAGCCCCTTGGACTGGAAGAACGTCTTGAGCAGCTCCTGGATCTGCACGTCGTCATCCACGACGAGCAGCGTCCCGCCGATCCCGGCCGGCTCCGCACTCGATCCGCCCGGGTGCCGGGCGAGCAGCGGCTCCACGCGGTCGAGGATGCGCCCCGCACCCCAAGCGTGCGAGACGACCCCGACGATCGCCAGCCGCTGCAGCTCCGCCGGTGAGACCGTCTTCTGCTCGGAGTCCTCCAGCAGGATAATCGGCACCTCGCTGTCAAATTCACGGATGCGCGCCGCCGTTTCCAGTCCCGACAGCCCCGGCAGTGCGACGTCGAGCAGCACCAGCTGCGGGCGCTGCGCCTTCAGCATCTCCAGCGCCTGGCCGCCGGTGCCTGCGGTGGACACCGCATGGCCCTTGCGCGTCAGCGCGTCATAGAGCGCTTCGCGCATCTTCACGTCGTCATCGACCACCAGCACCTTCGGCATCGCGCGATCCTTTCGTGTCTTAGAACCGGTTCTAGCTATGTGGCCGCCGGTGCGGCGGCCGTGGGGAAGCTCAGGTGCACGGTCGTGCCGCGCCCCGGGGCCGTCTCGACGGCGATCGAACCGTGCTGCTGCTCCATCAATCCTGCGACGACGGCCAGCTCCAACCCGTTGCCCAGGCCCGCCTGCCGCTTCATGAAAAAGGGCTCGAACATCCGCCGCACCAGCGCGCGATCGACGCCGCGCCCGGCACCCCGCACCGAGATGCGCAGCCGCGCGCGGCGGCCGGGAGACGCCACGCGCGCGGCGCGCACGGTCACGGCAGCCCCCTCCGGCGTCCCGGCGGCGGCAAACGCGCACAGCAGTGCGAGGATCCGCTCCAAGCTCTCCGGATCTAGTATCGCGTACTGCGGCCCAGAGTCAACTGCGACGTGGAGGGCGGCCTTGGCCCCCAGCTGCGGCTGCAGGCGCGCGGCCGCCCGCTGGAGGACCGGCCCGACGTCCACGGCCTGCGTCACCGGGGGGTTGCGGCGCCCGATCGCCAGGAGGTCGGCCACCAAGCGCTTCGCCCGGTGCGAAGCGGTCAGGATCTCCTCGACGCTGTCGAGTACGGCGGGGTCGTTGCGGTGCTGCGCGCGCAGCAGCTCCGCGAAGCCGAGGATCACCTGGAGGAGATTGCTGAAGTCGTGCGCGACCCCCCACGCGAACTGGATGACCGCTTCGGAGTGGGGCGTTGGACGAGCACCCGGGCGTGCTCCGCGGCGCTGGGTGGAGCCCCGGAGCGGCCCGTTGAGGCGCGAACGCTCAAGCGGAGGTCGTGGCATCCGTCACCGTCTGGGGCGGCCCGCCGGAGCGCTCAAGGAGCGTCTTCACCTTCTCGAGCAGCTCCTCAAGCTGGAACGGCTTGGTCAGGAACGCGTCGGCGCCCGCCTGCAGGCCGGTGTCCTGGTCCTGCCGCTGGGCCTTGGCGGTCAACATCAGAATCGGAATCTGCCGGGTCTTGGGATCCTGCTTCAGCGTCGAGCAGACTTCCACGCCGTTCATCTTGGGCAGCATGACGTCCAGCACGATCAGCTCCGGCAGCGCCTCGCGCGCGATCGTCAGCCCCTCGAGCCCGTCGACGGCGACGGTCACCTCGTAGCCGGCCACTTCGAGCTGCTTGCGCACGATCTTCGCGATGCTCGGCTCGTCGTCCACCACCAACAGTCGGCGTTTCATCGGTACGGTCTCCTCTTCCCTACGCGGTGACGGCCTCGCCGGACGCCAGCGCGCGCAGCTTGGCTTTGGCCTGCCGCATCAGCACCGCGGCGAGCTCGCCCTCGGCGGGGTACGTGACGCTGACGATCCGGACGCGCGGCGTGGATGATCCGAGTGTCTGTCCCAGCCAGTGCGCGCAGAACTCGGCCAGCCGCTGCCGCATCGCCTCCGCACCCAGCTGATCGGACGCGGCGAGGACGGCCAGGAGTGTCGGCTCCACCAGGAGCACGTGGTCGTTGCGCGACACCTGCGTGCGCACTGCCTTCTCGAGCTCCGCCAGCAGATGCTCGGAGGAACGGCCCGACGCGCGGCCCAGCGGCTCCTTGACCTCCGTCAAGTCGACGACGAGCAGGCTGATCTGCCCGTGGGAGGCCTCCGTCGACGACTTGAGCGACTCGAAGAGCTGATCGAACTCCTTCGCGGGATCGTAGACCGGCACGGTGAAGGTGAAGGCGGTCCCTTGGCCGACTTCGGATTCGACGGAGATGTCGCCCTGGTGGAGCTCCACAATCTCCCGGCAGATCGCCAGGCCCAGGCCGGTCCCCTTCGGGCGGTGCTCCGGAGGCCCGTCGGCCTGCACGAACTTCTGGAACAGTTTGCCCAGGCTGTCCTTGGGAATCCCGGGGCCGTTGTCCGCAACGGTCAGCGCCACGCAGTCGCCGAGCCGCTTCAGCGTGAAGGTGATCGTGCCGTTGTCGGGCGTGAACTTCACCGCGTTGCCCACGAGATTGCTGACCACCTGCACGATCAGATTGCGATCGGCGTAGACCGGCGGCACGGGGCTCAGCGCGCGGACCACCCGCCGCCCGCCGAGGAGGGTGTGGTAGGAGCGGCACACCTGCTCGATGAGGCCGCTGAGGTCCAGCGGCTGCCGCGTGACCGCCATCTTGCCCGCCTCGATCTTCGAAAGATCCAGCAGGTTGTTGATCAGCTCCGCCAGCCGGTCGATGTCCTGGCTGACGGTCTGCAGGAAGTCCAGCTGCTCCGCGCTGATGGGCCCCAGCGCCCGGTTGAGCATCAGCGTCACGGTGCCCTTGATCGAGGTCAACGGGGTGCGCAGCTCGTGGGACACCTTGCTGACGAACTCGTCCTTCAGCCGCTCGATGCGCTTCCGCTCCGAGATGTCCCGCAGCGAAGCGAGGAACGCCGACTGGCCCTCCCAGATGGTGTCGACGACGCGGATCTCCACCGTGCGCACGATCGTGCCGCCGCTGACCACCCCGAACTCGCCCGTCTTGCCGGGAATCATCGGCGCGTCGAACGGCTTGCCGATCAGTTCCTGGATGGGGCGCTCCAATAGCGCCTCCGCGGCCGGATTGACGAACTGGATGGTGCCCTGCCGGTCGACGATCGCCATGCCGTCGGCGTTGCTCTCGATGATGTGCTGGAAGTTGAGCTCGCTGGCCTGCAACTGCCGGGTGGACCGCTCGATCTGTTCCATGAGCCGCTGCCGCTCCATCGCGGAGCGCACCGCGCGGAGCAGCTGGCTCAGATCCACCCGTCCCTTGATCAGGTAGTCCTGGGCGCCTTTCTGCACGGCGTCCACGGCGAGGTGCTCGTCCGCCGGATCGGCCAGCACCACGATCGGCAAATCCACCGCATGCCGGCGCGCCCGCAGAAACGTCTCCAGTCCTTGAGAGGCCGGAATGGAGAGGTCCAGCAGTGCCACGTGCACGTTGCCCTGGGACAGCCGCGTGAACCCGACCTCCAGCTCGCCGGCGTGCTCAAACGCATACGGCCCGCCGGAGGCGGCGATCAGCTGGCGGAGGGCGGCGGCCTCCGCCGCGCTCGATCCGATCAGCAGGATGGTGATCCGTCCGTTACCCGCCATCAGAAGATATCCAGCAGCTCCTCGTTGGGCGCGGTCCAGATCGTGCCGTCCTCGAACCGCACCCGCGTGACGATCACCGCGACCTCATAGACGTCCGCCGACCCCACCGGCTGCTCCCACGTGACGCGCTTGGACGCGCCCCTCGGCAGCCGCTCGACCACCTGCTGCACCAGGAACGGCCCCTGGCCCCCGCCCTGGACCGGCTGATGGAACGCGTCGAACACCACGATCGCCAGGGAGAACGCCTCGATGTGGTGCGGGGAGACGTTGGTGCACAACGCCTCACCTGAGACGACGAACACCGAGGGGGCCAACCCCGCCCGGTTCGCGTAGCGCACGCGGCTCGTCCGGGCCTTGGAGTCTCCCACCATCACCTGGGTGGGGGCGGTGTACGTCTCCACCAGCGCGGCCTGAGAGCGTTTCGTGTCAATCGGGGCGTTCTTGTAGTTGTGGATCTTCGATTTCAGCGTGCGCTGCATGGCTGAGACCGCGCCGGCGGCGAGCACGCAGCATGCGCCGACCATCGCGAGGCGCACCAGCGGCCGGTGCGGGCTCATCCCACCACCTGCTTGTTGGCCGCTCCCACCACCTGGTTGCGGTCGGTGCAGCCGACCGGGATCGCCATGCGATCCGGCCTACGGCCCACAACCAGGTGGTGGGACGCAGGCTGGATTCGCCTCGCCTTAAGACTCATCTCGCCCCTCGCGCGAGGCAAATCGGGCTGCCGTCGGCCGCCCCACGCAGGTGGTGGGATCATCGACCATCCAGCAATTCATACTGATCCACCAAACTCTTAAACTTTGCGATGCCCGCTTCCTCCGGCCGGCTGAGCCGGTAGATGAAATGGGCGAGATAGGCGTGCAGCTCGGCGGCGGGCAGGCCGAGCGGTGCGGAGGCCTCCTGCGCGATCGTCTCGAGCCGCTGGGTGTTCATCGCCAGCGCCTTGATGAGGCCCAGCTCCAGCGCCCTCTTATCCTGGGGGGCGGCGTCCTTGCGGATCGCCCAGACCGCAAAGACGAAGGGAAGGTGCTGCCACAGCCACCACTCGAAGGCGAGATCGGTCTCGAACGGAAATTGCCGGTTGGCGTGCCGGAACCGCAGCGCCTCGTCGCCGATGAGGAGGAGCGCATCGGCCTCGGGGTGCTGCCCGCGCTGGTATGCCGAGGGCTGGACGTGGTAGCGGCGCTCGAGGAGCAGCCGCAGGAGGACCGCCGTCGTCGACGTCTCCTCCGTCACGGCGATCACCGCCCCGTCGAGCTGCCGGAGGGGTTGGCGGGAAAAGAGCAGCACGCTCTGTGCCCGGCCCCGCACGGCGATGCCGAAGCGCTCCAGCCGCTCGAAGGAGTCCGCGAGCCGGAGGTAGTCGACGAGCGGCAGCAGGCCGGCCATGAGCTCGCCAGCGGCGGCCTGCCGGCCGAGTTCGCGCGGCACGCAATCGGTCAGCTCGTACCGGTCCCCCAACGGCAGCCCCCGAAAAAAGGGCGCGCTATTGAGGTACGGAACTCTCGCAACTCGCGTGGTCGTCGTAGACGTGGACGGTACGATAGAGGGCATCTCGCTCCACTGGGACGCAGCCCGCTTCACGGATCAGTTCCACCAATCGCCCGCGGGTGAGGCTCACCGGCGAGGCGGCCTCGGCCGCGTGCATGATCTTCTCCTCGCCGATCGTGCCGTCGATGTCATCCGCCCCGAAGTGCAGCGCGACCGACGCGGTCTCCTCGCCCATGGTCACCCAATACGCCTTGATGTGCGGGACGTTGTCCAGCAGCAGCCGCGCGATCGCCACCGTCTTCAGGTCCTCCATCGCGGAGGCCTGGCGCGCGACGACCTGCGTCTTGCCCGGCAGGTAGGCCAGCGGGATGAAGCTCATGAACCCCTGCGCCTCGTCCTGCAGGTCGCGCAGCTTGAGCATGTGGTCGACGCGCTCCTCGTACGTCTCCATGTGGCCATAGAGGAGGGTGGCGTTCGTGGGGATGCCCAGCTGATGCGCGATGCGGTGGATCTCCAGCCAGCGGGGGGCTCCGATCTTGAACGGAAAGAGCGCCTTGCGTACCCGCTCCGAGAACACCTCGGCCCCGCCGCCCGGCAGCGCGGCCAGGCCGACCGCCTGCAGCGAGCGCAGCACCTCCTCGATGCTCAACCGGAACTTCTTCGAGAAGAAATCGATCTCCACCGCGGTCCACGCCTTGATCTGGATCTGCGGGAAGCCCGCCTTGATGGCGCGGAACATCTCGAGGTAGTAGTCCCATGTCCAGTCCGGGTGCAGCCCACCAACGATGTGGACCTCGCGCAGCTCGGGGCTGCAGCGGTCGACGACCTCCCGGATGGTCATCGCGTAGGCGTTGGCTCGCCCGCGCTTGGTCGCAAAGTCGCAGAACTTGCAGGAGAGCACGCAGACGTTCGTGGGGTTGATCTGGCGGTTGATGACGAAGTGGGCCCGCCCGGTCCAGCGCGCGCGCTTGACCCGGTCGGCCAGGCGTCCGAGGCGGATGACGTCGCGCGCGGCAAACAGCGCGAGGGCGTCTTTCCGGGTGAGCCGCTCGCCGCGCTCGACCTTGACCTCCCCCGCGTCCAGCGCGTGATCAGGGCGCGAAGGCATGGCGCTCCGCTTTGGCGTGATCCGCGTCGTGTTTCGGCTTCACCGCACCCTGCACCAGCCGATTCATTCCTTCCCAGATGCGGGACACCGTCTCGCTGAACGCGACGCTCACCTTGTACAGGGGGTACAGGACATCGCCCCCCTGCGTCCTGGCGTAAAACTCCTCCTCCGCCCCCGAAATCAGCTCGCGCACCTGCGATCCCGCGCGGGCGATCCGGATCCAGTGGCCGTCCTTGACCAGTTCCACCCAGTCGTTGAACGTGACGCGGGGCTGTCCGCCGGTATTGCCCCCATCCCACCCCAGACTCCACTGCACCACGGTCGTAAACCCCGCGGTGCTGTAGCTGTAGCGGCCCTGGATCGACTCCCATTTGACGACCTGGTGGGGACGGCAGTAGTAGGAGAAGACTTTGGCGTAGTCGGCGGGGATAAACACTTCCCGCGTCCCATCGGCGTGGACGATCTGGATGGTCGCGCCGGGGACGAACTGTCCCGCGATCCATTCCGCTTCGCAGGCCCGCAAGCCGTACGACAGCGACTGCATGTACTGCTCGATCTCGCCCTCCTCGAATTTGGGCATGCCGTACTGGGCGGGGTCGGCGTGCAGATTCCCGCCGTCCGCGAGCGCGAACAACATCCACACCGTCACCCCCAGATAGGCGATTCGTCTCATCAGCGTTACGTCTTCCAGTACCGTCCCCACTGCGCATCGACCCGCTTCACGACGGCCGGGTCCATCACGACGGGATCGGGATAGCCGGCTTTGAAGGTCGCGTCGATCCCCAGGCAGCCGCGATGGACCGGCCACGCCCCCCCACCAAAATCTTTGGTGGGGGGGCCAGCGCCGCGTAGCTCCGATGAGGTAAACGTGACGTCGCGCGCCGGATCAAACCGGGTAAAGAGGCCCCAGAGCAGGCTCTCCGGGTCGTCCAGGTCGACATCGGGGCTGACCGCCGCGATGAGCTTGACCGTCGACAGCGCCGGCACCTTCACCAGCGCCTGGATCACCTCGCGTCCCTCCCCCTCCACCTGCACGGCCAGCAGCGCCTCCTCGAGGAGGCGCGCGCGCCGGATGCGGGGATGGAGCGAGGCAACCTGAGATTCGGCCACTGATCCCCGGGCGGCCGCCGGCGCACCGCCATTTCTGGTGGCGTCCAGCACCATCTTGCTGCCCAGGTTCAGGGTGAAACTGGTGAAATCCAGCGTATCAAAAGGCACGCCGGGAAGCAAGAGGAAGTCGCTCGACGG
>JACQRE010000081.1 GCA_016206585.1 Candidatus Omnitrophota bacterium
CGCCTCCACCTCCGTGAGCCCGCGCTCCGCGGCGATGAGCGAGGCGTTGTCGTAGTTGACGTTCTCGCCCACCATCGGCTCGTGGACCCCCTTGAGGATCGCCAGCGTGACCGAGGAGGTGTCGTGGTTGGTCACCTCGCCGACGTAGGTGACGCGCACCTCGGCGATCTGCCCGCTGAAGAGCTGGGCCGCCAGCGACCCCAGCCGCTCGCCGAGCGTGATGTAGGGCTGCAGCGCCTTCAGCGTCTGCGCGTCGACCGAGGGCATGTTGACCGCGTTGCGGATGCCGCGGCCCAGCAGCGCGTCCGCCACCTGCTTCGCGACCTCCACCGCAACGTTCAGCTGGGCCTCCTGCGTCGAGGCCCCGAGGTGCGGCGTGCAGACGACCTGGTCGAGCTTCAGGAGCGGGTTGTTCTTCGGCGGCTCTTCCTCATACACGTCGATCGCCGCCCCGGCCACCTTCCCCGCCTCGATCGCGCGGCGCAGCGCCTCCTCATCGATGATGCCGCCGCGCGCGCAGTTGATGAGCCGCACGCCCGGCTTCATCATCGCGATCTCGGCATCGCCGATGAGATGCTTCGTCTCCGTGCTGAGCGGCGTGTGGACGGTGATGAAGTCCGCCTCCTTGTACATCGTCTTCAGGTCGGTCAGCTGGATCTCCAGCTGCTGGGCGCGCTCGGCCGAGAGGAACGGGTCGTAGGCGACCACGCGCATGCCGAAGGCCTGCGAGCGCTTCGCCACCTCCGTGCCGATCTTGCCAAGACCGATGATGCCCAGGGTCTTCCCGAACAGCTCCACGCCGACGAACTTGGCGCGCTCCCACAGCCCCGCGCGGACGTGCGCATCCGCGCGGGGGATGCGACGCGCCAGCGCCATGATCATGCTCATCGTGTGCTCGGCGGTGGAGATCGTGTTGCCCGCCGGGACGTTCATCACGATGATGCCGCGCTTGGTCGCGGCCTCGGCGTCCACGTTGTCGAGCCCCACCCCCGCTCGGCCGATCACCTTCAAATGGTCGGCCTTCGCAATCACCTCGGCGGTGACCTTCGTGGAGCTGCGCACCACCAGCCCCTCGTACGGGCCGATGATCTGGGCGAGGTCCTTGGGGGTCAGGCCGGTTTTCACGTCGACCTGCAGCCCCGGCTCGTCCTTCAGCAGCTTGATCCCATCCTCGGAGAGGTGATCCGCGATGAGGACCTTGATCGGTGTCGTGCGCTTCTTCGTCTTGTCCGGCCCGCGCGCCGCCATGTCCGGCGTCTGTGCTCTCATCCCACCACCTGTTTGGCGTCGCCGAAGGCGACGCAGGTCGCCAGGCACTCCGTCTTCCCACCAGAAGCCTGGCGACCGGCCTCCGGCCAACAAACAGGTGGTGGGATCATCGTGCCGCCCCCACCACCGGAGCGCCCTGGTCGAACACCGCTTTCGCCGCCTTCACGGATTGCCCCGGCGTGAGCTTGTAGCCCAGCTCGGTCAGCGCCTGCTCCAGCGCCGCCAGCCCCGCGAGGACGTCCTCCGGCGAGATGTAGCCCATGTGCGCGAAGCGGAAGATCTTGCCCGCCATGTCGCCCTGGCCGCCGGCCACCATGACCTTCGACCGGTCGTACATGCGCTTCGTCAGCTGCTTGCCATCGACCCCGGCGGGCACGTTGACTGCGGTGACCCCGTTGGACGGCCGCTTGGAGAAGAGGGTGAGCCCGATCGCCTGGACCCCGGCCCGGGCGGCCTGGGCCATCGCCGCACAGCGCTGGATCATCTGCGGCACCCCCGTCTGCAGGACGAGCTTGAGCGCCTCATCGAGGGCGACCACCGTCGACACCGCCGACGTGAAGGGCGTGTCGTCATCCGCCAGCGACTTCTGGTAGAGCCGCAGGTCCGTGTAGAAGCGCGGGCACGTGGCCTGCTCGACGAGCGCCCAGGCCTTCTGGCTCATGCTGAGAAACGCCAGGCCGGGCGGGAGCATCAGCCCCTTCTGCGATCCGGTCACCACCACGTCCACGCCCCAGGCATCGGTCTGGCATTCATCCGCCAGCAGCCCGCTGATCGCATCGACCACCAGCACCGCCCCGCTGGACCGTGTCGCCGCGGCGAGGCTCTTGATGTCGTTGACCACGCCCGTGGAGGTCTCGCACAGCGTCGAGAACACCGCCTTCGCCTTGGGGTGCGCCTGCAGCACCTCGGCCACCTGCTGGGGGTTGACCGGATCGCCGTAGGCTACCGGCACCGTCACCGCGGTGATGCCGTAGGCCTTGCAGAGATGCTGCCAGCGCTCCGCGAACTTGCCCCCGAGGATGACGATCGCCTCATCGCCCGGCGAGAGCAGGTTCACGACGGCCGCCTCCATGGCGCCCGTGCCGGAGCTGGTGAGGCAGAAGACCGGCTGGGCGGTCTGCATCGCCGTCTGCATGGCCTGTAGCGCACGCTTGAAGAGCGCGCGGTACTGGCTCGTGCGGTGGTGGATGATGGGCCGGCCCAGCGCCTCGCGCACCTGCGGCGGCAACGGGGTCGGTCCCGGCGTCAGCAAGATATCGCTCATGGCTACTCCGTTCTGCGTTCCGCGTCCTGCGTTCTGCGACACCATGCGGGACGCAGAACGCAGGACGCAGAACGTCGGTTTACTTCTTGGGTTTGCCGTAAATCACTTCGTCGATGATGCCGTACTCTTTCGCCTCTTCCGCGGACATGAAGTAGTCGCGGTCGGTGTCCTTCTGGATCTTGTCCAGCGACTGGCTGGTATGCTTGGCGAGGAGTTCGTTGAGCCGCTCGCGCAGCCGGAGGATCTCCCGCGCCTGGATCGAGATATCCGACGCCGCCCCCTGCACGCCGCCCCATGGCTGGTGGATCATGATGCGCGCCGCCGGCAGCGCGAAGCGCTTGCCCTTCGCGCCGGCCGTGAGCAGCAAGGCCCCCATGCTGGCCGCCTGCCCGACGCAGTACGTGGCGACCGGCGGCTTCACAAATTGCATCGTGTCGTAGATGGCCAGCCCCGCCGTCACCGAGCCGCCCGGCGAGTTGATGTAGACGCTGATCTCCTTGTCCGGATCCTCGCTCTGGAGGAAGAGCAGCTGCGCGATGATGAGGTTGGCGACGATGTCATCGACCGGCGTGCCGATGAAGATGACGCGATCCTTCAAGAGCCGCGAGTAGATGTCGTAGGCGCGCTCCCCGCGCGGAGACTGCTCGACGACCATGGGCACCAGCACCTGACCCTCTGCCATTCGTTCCCTCCGTGTCAACACCATCCGATACGTCTTGTGTCACGTGTTATGTGTCACGTGTCACGTCAGAACCACCATTACCCGATTTGTTCTGGCTGTTACGTGACACGTAACACAAGCGTCACGCCGTCTTGTCGGCTTGATCCTCTGGTTTGCTGTCGTCAATGTGGGCCGCCGAGAGCAGGAACGCGATGGTCTTCTCCTGGCGGATGGAGGAGACGACCGACGGCCAGAGGCCCTGCGCGTCAAACAGCTTGCGCACCTCGACGGGATCTTTCTTCCAGCGCTGGGACAGCTGCCACAGCCGCTTGACCAGCTCGTCCTGCGTGACCTGCACCGATTCCTGGGATGCGATCCGGTCGAGGATGAAGGCGAGCTTGACGTGCCGCTCGGCACTCGTGCGCAGCTCCCGGGTGAACTGCTCGGTCTCCTGGGCGGCCTGCTCCTCGCTGATCCCACTGAGGAGCAGCCGCGTTTTGAAGTCGCGGGTGAGCTGCTCCGTCTGCCGGATCACCAGCCGCGGCGGCACCTCGAAGGCGTGGCGCGCGAGCAGCGCGTCGCACAATGCCGCTTCGAGCGCGCGCGCCTGGGCCGTCCGCTTCTGCTCGAGGACCTTCGCCGCCACGTGGGCTTTCAGCTTCTCGAGCGTCTCGAAGCCGAGATCCTTCGCGAGCTCATCGTCCACCGGCGGCAGCTGGCGCTCCTTCGTCTCACCCTCCTCCTTCGCGGGCACCAGCTGCGCCATCGACTCCCGCAGCGACGCCAGCGCCTGCTCCAGCTCCTGGGGTGCCACGGCGAGCGGTTCGCGCGTCAGCGCGATGCCCTGATAGGCGCCCAGCGCGAAGGCGGGCTCGACCTCCACCGTCGCCTCCAGTGTCAGGCCCTCCGTCTCGCTGAAGTCCGCCTGGCTCACTTCGAAGGGTCCGACCGGCTTGAGCCCATGGTCGGCGGCGACGCGCTCAAACGCCTGCTTCGTCACGCGGTGGAGCGTCTCGGTCTGGATGTCCTGCGCGTACTGTCGCTCGACCACTTCGGCGGGCGCCTTGCCCTTGCGGAACCCCGGCAGGGCGGCCTGCCGCTGAAACTCGGCGAGCACCGCGCTGCGCACCGGCGCGATCTCCTCGCGCGGCACGCGCAGGCGCACCGACTTCTGGCAGGGAGCCGTCTCCGTCACGGACGCGCCGTCGGATGCGGGTGTGGGTTTCGCGGGTTGAGCCGTCTTGCGGAACATGGTCACTCCCGTGACATGAACGTGGGTTGGCGTGTGCGCGCGTGCTCGCGTTGGCGCGTTGAACGCGGCAACGCGCGAACTCGCCAACGCGCTAACCTACAAGCGGAATTTTTCACCCAGGTAAATCTCGCGGGCGCGCGGATCGGTGATCAGCTCATGCGCAGTCCCGGCGATGAGGACCTTGCCTTCCGCCATGATGTAGGCGCGGTCGGTGATCTCGAGCGTTTCCCGGACGTTGTGGTCGGTCAGCAGGATCCCCAGCCCCCGTTTCCTCAGCTCGCGGATGATCTCCTGCGCCTCGAAGACGGTGATCGGATCGATCCCCGAGAACGGCTCATCGAGCAGAATGAACTGGGGGTTCGTCACCAGGGCGCGGGTGATCTCGAGGCGCCGCTTCTCCCCGCCCGACAGCGTGTAGGCCCGCTGCCGCGCGAGGTGCGTGATGCCCAGCTCGTTGAGGAGGAGATCCAGGCGGTGGCGGCGCTCCGCGCGCGAGAGGTCCAGGGTTTCCAGGACCGCGAGGATGTTCTGCTCCACCGTCAGCTTGCGGAAGATCGACGGCTCCTGCGCGAGGTAGCCGATGCCAGAGCGGGCCCGCTGGTACATCGGCACGTCGGTGATGTCCCGCCCGTCGAGCACGATGCGCCCGCCGTCGGGTTTCACGTAGCCGACCATCATCGCGAAGCTGGTGGTCTTGCCGGCCCCGTTGGGGCCGAGCAGCCCGACGATCTCGCCGCGCTTGACGGCCAGGTCCACCCCGTCGACGACGGGCCGGCCGCTGTACCCCTTCACGAGACGTTCCGTCTGCAGCTGCTGCATCAGTCGGTCGCCAGCCCGCCGAAGGAGAGCTGGGTGCCGCCCTCGCTCGACGAGGGGTAGACCAGGAGCGAGGGCCGTCCCACCAGCGTGATCTTCCCGATGGCCGGCTCGTAAATCGCGCGCTCGCTCAGGGCGGTGTTCTGGTTCTGGTGGATCCGCACGCGGCCGATGGCCTCGGCGTAGCGGATCGTGTGCGTCTTCTCATCGAGGTAGGCGACGAGCTTGTCGGAATAGAGGTCGCCGTTCGGATCCTGGACGTGCACGTTCTGCTCGAAGGTGGCGATCTGGCGCTCGTAGTCGAAGGCGAGCGGGCCGTCGCAGGTGATCGTCACCTGCTTCGGACCTTGCCCGCCAGGCAGGTCGTGGTCGCTGGGGTTGAGGACCATCTCGATGTCGCGCAGGAAGGTCGCGTGGTTGAGCACCGTCGAGCTCTCCAGACCGCGGCCGCGCAACAGCATGTGGTCGGTCTCCAGGCGGACGGAGGTGTCGGTGGCCATCTGGTTGCGGTCCGGCACCCAGTGCAGGAGCGGGGCGCTGAACCACAAGCCGTCGCTGGTGTGGATCGTCACGTCGTGCTCCATGCGGATGTGCCGGGTGCTCTGCTCCACCTGGGCGGCGCTGGCCGTCAGGTAGGCGGTCCGCGCCGGATCGAACCCGATCGCATCGGGGTGGTGGATCGTCACGATGTTCCCGTCCACGCTGGCCCCCCGGCCGCTGAGCTGCCAGCGCTTCGAGCCGTCCTCCTCGTAGCCCGTGAGCGTGAACTCGCTCATCTGCTCGGTGGCGTTCGGATCGGGGGTCACCGCCTCGGCCGCCGGCGGCTCCCCCATCAGGTCGGCGGCCTTCGGGACCCTTCCACACCCACTCGTCAGCGACAGGCAACATGCGACAAGCAGCACGGAACAACCAGCGAGTACCGACCGCAGGGCTCCCAGCGACGTGGCCTGTCGCCACGCAGGGTTCTGCGGTGTTGCGTCGCGCGGTAGAGGCTGTTGGTCATGTGTTGCTTGTCGCTTGTCGCTTGTTGCTGACGGTTGCGTCTTCCATCGCCGATGCATCCAGACCCACTGGTCCGGATACCGGCGGATGTACGACTGGACGACGTCGCTCCAGGCCTGCGTGAGTGCCGCCATCGCCTGCGTCCGGTCCGCCGTCTGCGGCGCCCTCAGGGGCGGCTCGACGACAAGCCGGAACGTCGCACCCTCCCGGACCAGGAAGCACGGCACGATGGGGGCCCCGGTCATGATCGACAGGGCCGCCGGTCCGACGGGCGTGTAGGCCGGATGGTTGAAGAAGCTCACGAAGATGCCGTCCAGGCTCTCGGTGTCCTGATCGGGCAGGATGCCGATGATCTGGTTGGCGCGCAGGAGCGTGGCGACGTCCCGCACCGAGCCGCGCGCGAACGTCGGTACGCCGCGCGCGCCCCGCAAGCCGATCAGGAACGACTCATACTCGGGATACCGCAGCCGCCGCGCCAGCACCCCACCGTCGAACCCGAGGCTCTTGAGATACAGCGCGATGAGCTCCCAGTTGCCCAAGTGGGCCGTGAGGGCGATGGCCCCGTTGCCGCGCTCCAGCGCCTGCCGGAAATGATCGACGCCCTCGCCGGTCATCAGGCGCTGCAACTGCTGCGTCGAGAGCCTGGGCAGCAGCAACCACTCCATGACGTTCTGGCCGAGGTTGACGAAGACGCCCCGCGCCACCCGGCGGCGCTGAGCACTCGACAGCTCCTGGCTGAGCGCAAACTCCAAGTGGCGCAGCGTCAGGCGGCGCTGGGAGCCCAGGAGCCCGTAGGTGACGAGCCCCAGGAACCGGCCGATCGCGCGGGCCGCCGGCAGCGGCAGCCACTGGACGGCTGCTCGCAACCCCTGGAAACCCAAGTACATGACACGACGTCGGATGGGATGTTTCATGAGTGTCGGTGTAAACACTCTATGATACGCCTTCGTGAAAGCAGCGTCAAGACACGGAGGGTGGAGGGACAGCGGTGCGAGGTGAGAGGTCAGAAAAACAAAAGAGGGCAGACTCACTGCCCTCTGACTTCTGGAAGCGATGGACCCGCTTAACCGGAGTTGCGGTGCATCTGCGTCTCAAGCCATTGGTCCAGCACGTCGCGCTTGAAACGCCACTGGCCTCCGATCTTGGCGGCAGGTACCCGGCCCTCTCGGGTCAGCTTGTAGACCGTCATCGCGTGGAGGCCAAGGTACTTGGCCACCTCGCGGAGGGTCATGATCTGCTCTTTGGAGTGTGAGGCGCCGTTTTTCTTCATGTGTCACCGTCTTCTTCGGGAAGTATGCCATATCGACGCGTAAATCTTCAATACTTTTGCTAAATTTTTACCAGTGTTGGCGCACAGGGCTTGGGAGGGCTTAAGAAGGCTTAAGCAACGTCATCCGTCGTGGTGGGGTGGGAGCTACACGTACCGGTGCAGCACCTGGTCCCAGAGCCCCTTGGCCTGGAGAATCAGGTCGACGACTTCGCGCACGGCACCCCGGCCGCCGTCTTTGCGGGTCACGTAGTGGCTGGCCTGCTTGACCTCATCGACGGCGTTGGGCACCGCCACGGCGAAGCCGACCCGCCGGAGCATCGGCAGCTCCATGAGGTCATCGCCGACCGCGCAGACCTGCTCGTCAGTGACGCGGAAGCACTTCAGCAGCTGTTCGTAGGTGGGCAGCTTCAGCAGGCGCTTCTGGGCCAGGAAATCGATGTGCAGCTCCTTGGCGCGGCGTTTGATGAGGCGGGAGTGGCGCGCCGTGATGATGGCGGACTTCAGCCCGGCCCGGTTCCAGAACACCAGCCCGGCACCATCCTGCACGTCGAAGCACTTCAGCTCGTCGCCGTAGTCGGCATAGATGATGCGGCCGTCGGTGAGCACCCCGTCCACGTCGAGCAGCAGGACGCTGACCCGGGAGGCGCGCTGTACTAGCTCCGGCGAGAGCCCGGTCAATGCGCTCATCCGTTACGCGTCCTCCGCCTCGCCGGTCACGCGCAAGACCTCCTCGATGGTCGTCAGGCCCTGGGCGACCTTTTCCAGCCCGTTGAGGCGCATGGTGCGGAAGCCGAACCCCCCGGGGCGGCTGGACGACTGACCCGATGCGCGCTCGATGATCTGCTGCCGCAGGTCATCGGTGAGCAGCAGCAGCTCAAAGATCCCCATGCGGCCCTGGAAGCCGGTGCGGTTGCACGCCGGGCAACCGACCCCCTTGCGGATGGCGTTGAGGCTCGCCGGCGGCGGGAGCGAGCCAGCCTCCTTGGCCCACAGCGCCGCGAAGGCCTGCGTGGTCACCGGATCCGGCGTCTTGCACTGCGGGCAGAGCAGCCGCACGAGCCGCTGGGCCACGACCCCGGTGATGGACGAGACGATGAGGTGCGGCTCGATGCCCATTTCGATCAGGCGGGTGGCGGCCCCGTAGGCGTTGCGGGTGTGCATCGTCGACAGGACGAGGTGCCCCGTCAGTGCCGCCCGCACGGCGATCTCGGCGGTCTCCTTGTCGCGGATCTCGCCCACCATGATGATGTTCGCGTCCTGCCGCAGGATCGCGCGCAGCCCCGAGGCGAACGTCAGCCCGACCGCCGGGTTGATCTGGCCCTGGTCGATCCCGTCCACCTGGTACTCGACGGGATCCTCCAGCGTGATGATCTTGATGCTCGGTGAGCGCACCTTGTTGAGCGCGGCGTAGAGCAGCGTCGTCTTGCCGCTGCCCGCCGGGCCGGTGACCACGATCATGCCGTTGGGCCGCCGGACGAGCCGCTCGAAATCCTTGAGGAAATCGGGCGGCAGCCCCAGCTGGTCCAGGGCCAGGAGGGGGGCCGAGCGGTCGAGGATGCGGAACACCAGCACGTCGCCGAAGAGGGTGGGAAACGAGGAGAGGCGCAGGTCGATCTTGCGGCCGTTGACGTCGAAATCGATGCGGCCGTCCTGCGGTTTGCTGCGGCCGACCGCATCAGTCGCCATGCCCGCCTTCACTTTGATGGAGCGGAGGAGGTGGTCGCGGGTCTCCTGCGGCAGATCCAGCATCTCGTGCAGCATGCCGTCGATGCGGTAGCGGATCCTCGCTCCGATCGGGGCCGGCTCGATGTGGATGTCGCTGGCCTTGATCTGGATCCCGTAGGCGAGGATGAGCTGGGCGAGCTTGATGATGAAGGGATCGTCCGTGGTGGCCGCCGCCCCCGCACGGGGGGCCTGCGTCACCCGCAGGTCGTCGTAGAGCTCCTTCAGCGTCTTGGGCATGTGGTGCTAGTCCCTCACAATCCTGCTTTTAACAGATCCTGGACGTCGAGCAGCCCGACGGGCTTGCGATGGCCGTCGACCACGACGAGCTCGTCGATCTTGTGCTCGCGCAGGACGCGCAGCGCCTCCGCCGCGAGCCGGTCGGCCTCAATCGTTTTCGGCCGGCGGGTCATCACGTCGCGCACCCGCTGCTCGGCGAGGTTGGGGGTGGAGTCGACGTGCCGGCGCAGATCCCCGTCGGTGAAGATCCCGATCAGCTGTCCCTTGCCGTCGACGACGCTGGCACAGCCCGCGCGCGCCCTGGTGATGGCCAGCAGCACCTGCTTCACGCGCGCCGTCTCCCGGACGACCGGGTTGGCCTCGCGCATGCGCATAAGATCGCGCACCCGCAGCAGCAGCCGCCGCCCAAGCTGCCCGCCCGGATGGAGCAGGGCGAAGTCGCGCTCCTTGAACTTCTTGCGCTCCGCGACGACCACCGCCAGCGCATCGCCCATCGCCAGCATGGCGGTCGTGGACGACGTCGGGGCCAGGTTCAGCGAGCAGGCCTCCTGCGTGACGCTGACATCGAGCACCACGTCGCTGTGCCTCGCCAGCGTCGAGCGGGGATTGCCGGTCAGCGCGATGAGACGCGAGCCGAAGCGCTTGATGAGCGGCAGCAGGCGCGTCAGCTCCTCGGTCTCGCCGCTGTTCGAGAGGGCGATCAGCACGTCCTCCCGCGTGATGCGGCCCAGATCGCCATGGATCGCCTCGGCTGGATGCACCCAGTGGCTGGGGGTGCCCGTCGAGGCCAGCGTCGCCGAGAGCTTCTGGCCGATGAGGCCGGCCTTGCCCATGCCGGTGACGACGACACGCCCCTTGCAGCCAGCAAGGAGGGTCACCGCCGACTCGAAGGATCGGCCCACCCGCGGGATGAGCCGCCGGATCGCCTCCGCCTCGATGCGCAGCACTTCCCTGGCGCGCGCGATGCTCATCCCGAACTTCCCGCCCGGCTTTTGACGACCTTGCGGCCTTGTGACCTGGTGACCTTGTGACCGCTATTCAGCGCCGAGCGGATCGCTTGAACTTCTTCAAGCAACCGCGGCAGATCCGCGAGGCGCAGCATGTTCGGGCCGTCGACCGGCGCGTGATCCGGATCTTCATGGACCTCAAGGAAGATCCCGTGGCAGAACCCGGTCGCCACCGCCGCCCGCACGAGGGTGGGCACGAACTCGCGCTGTCCCCCTGAGGCCTCGCCCAGCCCGCCGGGCAGCTGCACCGAGTGGGTGCCGTCGTAGATGACCGGGCAGTCGAACCCCGCGAGCACCTGAAGGCTGCGCAGGTCGGAGACCAGGTTGTTGTAGCCGAAGCTGGCCCCCCGTTCGGTGACCAGCACCGACCGGTTGCCGGCCGCGTGCGCCTTGTCGATCACGTGCCGCATGTCCCAGGGTGCGAGGAACTGGCCCTTCTTGATGTTCATCGGCTTGCCGGCCTTGGCCACCGCCGTGACGAAGTCGGTCTGGCGGCAGAGGAATGCCGGCACCTGCAGCACGTCGAGCACCTCGGCGGCCGGCCCCACCTCCTCGCGGCAGTGCACGTCGCTGAGCACCGGCAACCCCAGCCTGCGCTTCACGCTGGCGAGGATCCTGAGCCCCGCCTTCGCCCCGGGCCCGCGATAAGAGCGTCCCGAGGTGCGGTTGGCCTTGTCGTAGCTGCACTTGACGATGTAGGAGACGCCCGCCTGCTCGCACATCGTCGCCATGCGCTCGGCGTGCGAGAGCAGGTGCGACTCGCTCTCGATGACGTCCGGGCCGGCAATCAACACGAGGGGTTGGCCGGGCCCAATGGTGACAGGGCCAACCCTGACACAGACCTGAGACCTGAGACCTGAGACCTGAGACTGTGGAGCCTTCATGGTTGCTACCGGCCTCGTATTTTGACGGGCCGTCTCGTGCGAGACCCCTGCGCTTTCACCGCCCTTTGTACGCGGTCTCCGGTCTCTGGTCTCCTGTCTCTGGTCTCCGTTCGTTTCAATGCGGCCCCGATGAAGCCGCGGAAGAGCGGATGCGGGCTCAGCGGCCGCGACTTGAACTCCGGGTGGAACTGGCCCGCCACGAACCAGGGATGAGGCTTCAGCTCGACGATTTCGACGAGGTCGCCCGGCTGGTACGTCCCCGCGACCGTCAGCCCGGCTTTCGTGAACCGGTCGCGGTACGCGTTGTTCACCTCATACCGGTGGCGGTGGCGCTCATGGATGTCCGCGCGGCCATACGCCTGGAAGGCCGCCGTGCCCGGCTTCACCGTGCACAGCGAGGCACCCAGCCGCATCGTGCCGCCCTTCGTCATCACCCCTTCCTGCTCCTCGAGCAGGCTGATGACCGGATGCGGCGTCTTGGGATCGAACTCGGTGGAGTTCGCGCCGTGCAGGCCGCAGAGATTGCGCGCGACTTCGATGACGGCGCACTGCATGCCGAGGCAGATCCCGAAAAACGGCGTCTGGGTCTGGCGGGCGTGGCGGATCGCGGCGAGCTTGCCCTCGATGCCGCGGTGGCCGAAGCCGCCGGGAATCAGGATCCCCTGCACCTCGCCCAGCAGCGCGGGAGCCCCGTCCCGCTCGATCTGCTCCGAGTCCACGCGCACGATCTCGACCTCCGCATCGTTGGCGAGCCCGGCGTGGCGCAGCGCCTCGTAGATGGACTTGTACGCGTCCTGCAGCTGGATGTATTTGCCCACGACCGCGATGCGGACCGCCTGCTTGGGGTTGAGCGCGCGCTGGACCACCTGCTGGCGCCAGGTGACGAGATCCTGCTTGGGGCAGCTCAGCTCGAGCATGCGGATGATCGTCTCATCGAGCCCCTGCTGGTTGAAGATCAGCGGCACCTCGTAGACGTCCTTGACGTCGAGCGCCTGGATGACCGCCTCGGGGGCCACGTTGCAGAACTGGGCGATCTTGCCGCGGACGCTCTCGGGGAAGGGCTTCTCGGTGCGGCAGAGCAGCACGTCGGCCTGGATGCCGATTTCGCGCAGCTTGCCCACCGAGTGCTGGGTCGGCTTCGTCTTGAGCTCATCCGCCGCGCGGATGTACGGCACGAGTGTGAGGTGCACGTTAATCGCGTTGCCCCGCCCGACCTCGTTGCGCAGCTGGCGGATCGCCTCGAGGAACGGCAGCCCCTCGATGTCGCCGACGGTGCCGCCGACCTCGACGATCACGATCTCCGCGTCCAGCCGTTCTCCGGCCGCGCGGATGCGGCGCTGAATCTCGTTGGTGACGTGGGGGATCGCCTGGATGGTGCCGCCCAGGAA
>JACQRE010000078.1 GCA_016206585.1 Candidatus Omnitrophota bacterium
ACCGCCTTCGAGTCGAAGCCCAGGCGGGTGAGGAACATCTTCATCTGCTCGCTGGTGGTGTTCTGCGCCTCATCGAGGATGATGAAGGAGTCGTTGAGCGTCCTTCCGCGCATGTAGGCCAGCGGGGCCACCTCGATGATGCCGCGGTCCAGGTAGCGCTGGACCATGTCGATCTCCATCATCTCGTACAGCGCATCGTACAAGGGCCGCAGGTACGGGTTGATCTTCTCCGATAGGTCGCCGGGCAGGTACCCGAGCCGCTCCCCCGCCTCGACCGCCGGGCGGGTCAGAATGATGCGCGAGACCTCGCCCTTCGTGAGGTTCTCGACCGCCATCGCCATACCCAAATACGTTTTCCCCGTCCCCGCAGGCCCGATGCCGAAGACGATGTCGTGCGTGCGCATGGCATCCACGTACGCCTTCTGGCCTGGCGTGCGCGGGATGACGAAGCGCCGCTTCGAGGGCACCTCGATGCGCTCCTGGTAGACCTGGCGCAGCTGGATCAGCCGCGTATCCTGCAGCGCCCGCAGGGCGTAGTCCACGTCGTCCTTGCGCAGGGGCGCCCCGGAGCGGACCACGACGATGAGATCCTCGAACAGGCGGATCGCGCTGGCGACCGCTGGCTCCGGACCGCTCACCTTGATCTCTTCGCCGCGGAGCACGACCGACACACCGAGTGCTTGCTCGACGCGGCGCAGGTGCTGGTCATGCCGCCCGAAGAGGGCGAGCATCTCCTGGTCGTTCCGCACCGTAAACGCCTGTTCCGCCATGTCACGCAACCGCGCTTAATTCCGAACTCCGAACTCCGAGAACGTTGTTACTTTTTATACGTGATGCCCCCATCGTCATCATACGTCGTTGAGCCGCCGTCCTCGCTCTCGCCGCGCGGGATCTTCAGCGTCATGCCGGCCC
Organism: Candidatus Omnitrophota bacterium; assembly: GCA_016206585.1. Classification (GTDB taxonomy): domain Bacteria; phylum Omnitrophota; class Gorgyraeia; order Aquiviventales; family Aquiviventaceae; genus JACQRE01. The sequence goes on from JACQRE010000078.1 coordinate 913, forward strand.
GGACCCGGTCCGGGCTCTTCAGGAGGTCGCGGTTGGCGTCGAAGATCCGGCGCCATTTCGACGCCTTGCCGTAGATCTCCGGGTTGGCCGCGATCGACCACAGCGAGTCCCCCTTCTGCACGACGTACGTGTCATAGTGGGACGGCGCGCCCGATGGGGCCCCCGGCTCATCGAGCTCCGTCTCCGGCGGCGCCATGGCGTCCAGCGTCGAGGCCGTGCCCGTCCGCGTCGGCTTGTAGAAGCTGGGGATCTCGACGTCGGTGCCGATCATCTGGCGCGTGGTCTTCTGCGAGGGCGCGTCCGGCGGAACCCCCACCAGGTAGCCGCGGTTGCCTTCTTGCAGATTGAGGTCGACCCGCGGCATCTCCGTGACCTTCGTTGCGGCGCGCACGCACCCGCTGGCCAGCGCGACGCCCACCACTCCCGCTGCGATCCGACTCCACCGGCTCATGCTCCCCTCCGTCATTGCTTCGCTGTCACGACGACAATGCCGAGCTCCTGCAACTGCGCGTCGGTGGCCGTCGACGGCGCATCCGTCACCGGGTCCGTCGCCTTGGCCGTTTTCGGAAACGCGATGACCTCGCGGATCGACGGTGCTCGCGTGGCCAGCGCCACGAGCCGGTCCAGCCCGAACGCGAACCCGCCGTGCGGCGGCGCCCCGTACGCAAACGCCTGGAGCAGGAAGCCGAACCGCTCCTGCACCGTCTGTTCCGCCAGACCCAACACCTGGAAGATCTCCTGCTGCCGCGACGCCTGGTGGATCCGGATGCTGCCGGAGCCCAGCTCCACGCCGTTGAGGACGAGGTCATACGCCCGGGAGCGGACCGTGCCCGGCTCGCTGCGCAGGAGTGCCGCGTCGTCCGGATGGGGCGCGGTGAAGGGATGGTGCTCCGCATCCCACCGCTTGGTCTCATCGTTCCAATGGAAGAGCGGAAACTCGGTGACCCAGCAGAACGCCCAGGGGTGGTCCGGCGTGCGCAGGTCCGGTTTGTCGCTTTGGTATCTGGCCTGGGCTTCCCGGTGGGTGATCCGCGGAAACGGCCGCGCGAGCGGGATCTTGAGCTCCTCCTGGAAGACCGCGCCGAGCACCTCTTCAATGACGGCGAAGACATCCTCCTCGTCCACGAACGACATCTCAAGGTCCAGCTGCGTGAACTCCGGCTGGCGGTCCGCCCGCAGGTCCTCGTCGCGGAAGCAGCGCGCGACCTGGAAGTACCGCTC
>JACQRE010000080.1 GCA_016206585.1 Candidatus Omnitrophota bacterium
GGAGACCATCCATGGCATCGGCTACGTGGAGCCGGAGCATGGCTTCGCCTGGAAGACGTGCGGGGTCACCACGTCCATTCAGTCGCAGTCTCCGGACATCGCGCTGGGCGTCGACAAGGGCGGAGCCGGAGACCAGGGGATGATGTTCGGCTACGCCACGAACGAGACCCCGGAGTTCATGCCGCTGCCGATCGTGCTCGCGCACCAGCTCTCCCGCCGGCTGTCGGAGGTGCGCAAGCAGCGGCTCGTCGACTACCTCCGGCCCGATGGCAAGACGCAGGTGACGATCGAGTACCACGACGGCCACGCCGCCCGCGTCGAAGCGCTCGTGGTCAGCGCCCACCACAAGCACGGGGTGCCGCTGAACCGCATCCGCGCCGACGTGCGGCGGCTCGTGATCGAGCCCGTCGTGCCGAAGCACTGGCTCGACCGGCGGACCAAGATCTTCGTCAACCCGACCGGCCGCTTCGAGGTCGGCGGACCGATGGGCGACACCGGCCTGACGGGCCGCAAGATCATCATGGACACATACGGCGGCGTCATCGGCCACGGCGGGGGCGCCTTCTCCGGCAAGGACCCGACGAAGGTGGACCGCTCGGCCGCCTACATGGCGCGCTACCTGGCGAAGAACCTCGTGGCGGCCGGCGTGGCCGATACGTGCGAGATCCAGCTCGCCTACGCCATCGGCGTGGCGGAGCCGGTGTCGATCATGGTGAACACGCACGGGACCGGCAAGCTCTCGGAGCCGGCGATCATCAAGATCATCCGCGAGCTGTTCGACCTGACCCCGCTGGGCATCATCCGGACGCTGAAGCTGCGCCGGCCGATCTATTTGAAGACCGCGGTCTATGGGCACTTCGGCCGCGACGGCGACGGCTTTACCTGGGAGGAGCTCGACCGCGTCAACGACATCACGCGGGCCGCAAAACATCACGCGCACACGCCAGGTCACCACGTGACGAAGGCCCCCCCGGCCCGCCGTTCACCAGAGCCGGGGCGGGCAGGCCCCCCAGAGAGGACCTCATGGAACGTGCGGCGAGTCAACGGCAGCAGCACGGCGCACGAGTAAGCGGAGGACGCGTGAGCGCTTCCCGCCGCTCCCACATCAAGAGCCCGGCGTTGGCCCGGTCGGGCCGCTCCAAGATCGCGTGGGCGGAAGGGCAGATGCCCGTGCTCCTGCAGATCCGCGAGCGGGTCGCCCGCACGAAGCCGCTTCGGGGCGTGCGGCTGGCGTGCTGCCTCCACGTGACGACGGAGACCGCCCACCTCATGCTGACGCTCAAGGCGGCCGGCGCGCAGATCGCGCTGTGCGCCTCCAACCCGCTCTCCACCCAGGATGACATCGCCGCCAGCCTGGTGAAGGACTTCGGGATCTCCGTCTTCGCGATCCGCGGGGAGGGCCGCGCCACCTACTACGACCACATCGCCGCGGCGCTCTCGGGCTTGCCCCACATCACCATGGATGACGGGGCGGACCTCGTCTCGACGATCCACAAGCAGCCGAACCGCTTCGGGAAGGCTATGCTCGGCGGGACCGAGGAGACGACGACCGGTGTGATCCGGCTCAAGAGCCTCGACCAGCAGGGCAAGCTGCGCTACCCGGTGATTGCGGTCAACGACGCCGACACGAAGCACCTCTTCGACAACCGCTATGGCACCGGGCAGTCGACGCTCGACGGGATCCTGCGCGCGACCAATCAGCTGGTGGCCGGGTCGGCCTTCGTGGTGGCCGGCTACGGCTGGTGCGGCAAGGGGCTGTCCCTTCGCGCGCGGGGGATGGGGGCCCGCGTCATCGTGACCGAGATCGATCCGGTCAAAGGGCTCGAGGCGGTGATGGACGGGTTCGAGGTGATGAGCATGCTCGAGGCGGCCCGCCTGGGCGACATCTTCGTGACGGTCACGGGCTGTTCCGGGGTCCTGGCCGAGGCGCACTTCACCCGGATGAAGGACGGGGCGATCATCGCCAACTCCGGGCACTTCGACGTGGAGATCGACCTCAAGGCGCTCCGGCGGCTCTCCACGCGCCATCAGGTGCTGCGCAGTGGCATCGACCAGTACGTCCTGAAGAACGGGCGGCGCGTCAACCTGCTCGGGGAGGGGCGGCTGGTGAACCTGGCGTGCGCGGAAGGCCATCCGCCGGCCGTGATGGACATGTCCTTCGCGAACCAGGCGCTGTCCGCCGAGTACCTCACGACGCAGGCGCTCCGCCTGGCCCCGCACGTCTATCC
>JACQRE010000079.1 GCA_016206585.1 Candidatus Omnitrophota bacterium
ATTTTCAAGAAGGCGCAGCAGTTCGCCAAGATGGAGGGGGGGTGCATCATCTTCATCGATGAGCTGGACGCTGTGGGGACGTCGCGCGGCCAAGACCTGGGCTTTGGCGCGCAGACCGAGCGGAACAACACCGTCAACGAGCTGCTCATCCAGATGGACGGGTTGGAGAGCTCCAAGTTCAACGTCGTGGTCATCGGGGCCACCAACGCGCAGGAGAGCGTCCTCGACCCGGCGCTGCTGCGTCCCGGCCGTCTGGACCGGAAGATCTACGTGGACCGGCCCGGCCTCGACGACCGCGAGAAACTGTACCGCTTCTACCTCTCGAAGGTGAAAGCGGATGTCTCGATCGACATCGCGCGGTTGGCGCGCCGGTCGGTGTGGAAGTCGCCGGCGGACATCGAGAACGTCGTCAAGGAAGCCGCGTTGATCGCCACGCGGAACAAGCACGCGCAGATCACCTACAAGGATCTCTCCGAGGCGCTCGAGCGGGTGGATCTCGGGTTCAAAGTCCACCAGAAGCTGGCTCCCGAAGAGCGCAAGCGGGTGGCGTACCATGAAGCCGGCCACCTGGTGACCACCTACCTGCTCCACCCGACGGACGACGTGTTCAAGGCGTCGATCATCTCGCGGCGCGGCGGCACGCACGGGGTCGTCTACCACGTGCCGCGGGAGGAGCTGCGGCTCATGAACCGCGAGCGCATCATCGGCAACCTGAAGGTGGCCCTCGCCGGCTACGTCGCGGAGAAGCTCAAGTGCGGCTCGACCTCGGACGGGGTGGGCAGCGACTTCCAGCACGCGATGGCCACCGCCCACGAGATGGTGTGGCGGCTGGGGATGGGCACCAACGGCTTCATCGGCGACTACACGGTGCTGTTGGAGTCCTGGCGGTTCCGCGGCGGCGGCACGAGCGATCAGCTCTCGGACGGCGTCAAGGAGAAGCTGAACAACGAGACGTACCGGATCCTGCAGGAGTGCCTGCGCGATGTCGAGGCGATGCTCAAGCGCGAGGACGTCCTGCTGGAGCGGTTCACGGATGAGCTGCTGAAGCGCAACGAGCTCGAGTACGACGACATCGAGGCGATCTTCGCGGAATACGGCCGGCAGCGCGCCGCGCCGAAGCCGTCCTCCAGCCCGGCCTGACGGGGCCCCCTGCCAATGGCCGCGCGCCCTCTCTTACGTCTGTTCCCCGCCCTGCTGGCCGCGGCGATCCTGGGGCTGCTGGCCGCGGGCTGCAGCAGCCGCCCCACCTACCCCAAGGCGCAGATGGCCGAGTCGCTGCAGCAGATTCTCCAGAGCGACTCCCTGAATACGCGCGTCCGGTTCATCGACCACACGCTCGCCGTGCAGCTGGAGTACCCTGATGCGCTCACGCAGCGGGAGGGCCAGATCGGCATCGGCCCCTCGTTCGACGATGCGGCCCGCCGCGTCCTCACCGCCGTGCACCGGGTGCTCCTCAGCAGCGACGCGGAGGTCCGGTTCTACGTGCTGCTGATCTCCGACCCCAACGTGCCCGGCGCGTACCTGACGCTGGTGCGCTACCTGGATGACATCAAGCGGGCCAATGCGAACATGATCGACACCTTCGAGATGTTCGCCCGCACGATCATCGAGCTGGACTTCGTCGGACCGTCCCACCTCACGCTGGAGCAGTACGTGCCGCGGGACATCCGGCTGGAGGAGTTCCTGAGCTGGCAGCTGGCCCGGCGGATTCAGTACACGCTGAGCGACGAGCTGCAGGCGGAGGGTGTCGCGAGCGTGGGGCGCTGCGGGGGCAAGTTTCAGGACGGCGAGTTCGCCTTCACCCTGAACGTGGAACCGCTGGGCGAGGCGGGGCTCGATGAGGCGACGATCCACAAAGTCTTCCAGACCTCCACCGGTGTGATCGCGAAGGTCCTCTCCAGCTACCGCTTCGACGAGTTCGACCGGATCCGGCTCATCCACCCGCTGACCGGCCGCAACCTCGTCCTGCCCCGCACCAACCTCGAAATCTTCCGGTAACCTCAGCGCACGACGCGCACCGTTCGGCCACGCACGCGGACCTTGCCGTCCACCATCCATTGGATCGCGCGGGGGTACAACCGGTGTTCGATCCGGTGCAGCTTGGCCAAGAGGGTGGCTTCCGTATCGTTGGGAGCGATCGGGGTCGCCTCCTGTAACAGGATGGGGCCGTGATCGACGTGCTCATCGACCAGGTGCACCGTCACTCCGGTGACCTTGACCCCCCAGGCCAGCGCATCCCGCGCGCCGTGCGTCCCAGGAAACGCGGGGAGGAGGGCCGGGTGGATGTTGAGGATGCGCGACCGGAAGCGGTGGACGAAAACCGGCGAGAGGACGCGCATGAAGCCGGCGAGACAGATGAACCGGACCCCGGCCGCCTCGCAGAGGCGGATGAGCTCACGCTCGTACGCCGCTTTGGTGGGATACCCCTTCGGGTCCACGTCGTAAGCCGCCACCCCGGCCCGCCGGGCCCGCTCGAGCGCCTTCGCGCCGGGCCGGTCGCTGAGCACCAGGGCCACGCGCGCCGTGAGGCGTCCGCGGCGCGCCGCGTCCAGGATCGCCTGCAGGTTCGTCCCCTGCCCGGAGCAGAGCACCGCAATAGCCGGCGCGTGGCGCGTCACCTCAGCCCACCACCTTCTCGACGCGGCGTGCCAGCTCTTCCTTCGGCACGACGCCCACGATGCGGTCGACTTCCTTGCCGCTCTTGAAGAGGAGCAGCGTTGGGATGTTCATGATGCGATGCTGCCCCGCGACCTGCGGGTAGTCGTCCACGTTGAGCTTGCCCACCTTCAGCTTGCCCTGGTACTTGCCCGCCAGCTCCTCGACGATGGGGGTGATCAGCCGGCACGGCCCGCACCACGCCGCCCACATGTCGACCAGGACGGGCACCGGCGATCTGGCGACCTCCTGCTCGAAGTTGGTATCAGAAATTTCCACCACGGCTCCAGCCATGAGACATCCTCCTCTTCAGATCCTACTTCACGTGCTCTGCTATCAGAGCGACACCAGCTTGGCTGTCTCATTGTATCTAATTGTCCGACCCCCATCAATGTGATGCGCATTTGCTACGCGGCGATTGCCGGGAAGAGACCATCAGCGGACGCATCGATGATAGAAATCTGATTATTGGTAAGCGAAAATATCAAACAAGAAGCCTCTTCCCTTTCTTGTTCGCTGGCACGCGATATGCTCCCCTATGTGAAACACGGGTAGTACGTGTGCCCGACAGGTTTATGGCTGCTAAACATCCTAATATGAATCGGTGAGAGCGTGCGTTCGCCAACAGTAGTCATCCAAAGTGATAAGCTCGTGGCTTGGCTCGCGATGTTCGAGTGCTCGCGCACCCGCTTCGCGTCCGCGCTGGGCATCTCTAGAGGCCGCGTGACGCAACTGCTGACGTCACGCGAAGAGCCTTCCGCGCACCTCATCGCCAAGCTCCTCTTGCTCACCAATCTTCCCTTCGATCGTCTCTTTAAGGTGGTTGGTTCGATCCCGGCCCTCTCCGTCGCAAGGCAGGCCAACCGGGCGGCCGGCGCCGAGACAGGCGGGGGACAGGTGGTCCTTCACGCGGAGCCGGACGCGGAGGGGAACGGAGGCTTCCCCAGGCCATGACGCTGCAGGCCGCCCCTCCGGTCTTCGGACAGACGCTGGTGGAGGATGGGCTCCTCACCGAGGAGGAGCTGCAAGCCGCGCTGAAGGCC
>JACQRE010000082.1 GCA_016206585.1 Candidatus Omnitrophota bacterium
CGCAGGCGGCACAGCGGCCGGATCGCGGTGACGGCGACACCCAGCTCCTCGCGGAGCTCACGCCGCAGGCAGGCCTCCCACGACTCGCGGGGCTTACGCTTGCCGCCCGGAAACTCCCAGAAGCCCCCGAGAAAATCGCCTCGCCGCCGGCGGCAGATCAGGTAGCGGCCGCGGCGCTCAATGACGGCGAGGGATGCGGCCATCAGGCGCGCTCTTGAAGGGAAAACTCCGGCACGAACGACGCAACGCGCAGCGTGGACAGCGGGGCGTACGGGCGGTGCAGACCATCGCCCCGAAATCCATCAGCGCCTGGTTGATCAGGTACCCCTTTCCCGCCGGGATGACCGCCTCGGCTAACTGCCACAACCGGCGTCGGACCGCTCCCTGCTTGGCCTCGCCGCGGACGCCGAAGTAGCGGGAGAGCAGGCGGACGACGTTGGTATCCAGGATGGGGGCATCCTGCTGGAAGGCAAAGCTGAGGACGGCCCCGGCGGTGTAGCGGCCGATGCCGTCCATGGCGAGCAGGCCGTCGTACGAGTCTGGAACGCGGCCGCCGTGCTCCTTCAGCGTCCGCCGGGCGATCCGCCGCAGGCGCATCGGCCGGACGTTGTAGCCCAGCGGATACCACACCCGGCGCAGCTCCGCGGTCTTCGCCTGGGCCAGCGCCTCGAGGGTCGGATAGCGCGACAGGAACTCGCGGTACTTCGGCACGACGCGGTCGACCTGCGTCTGCTGGAGCATGATCTCGGAGACGAGGATCTTGTAGGGGTCTCGGGTCTTACGCCAAGGCAGCTTGCGGTGGTGGGCGCGGTACCAGGCCAGCAGCTTCCCCTGGAAGGCGCGGAGTCGAGCCCCGGCAGTCATCGTACGGCTCGATCCCGAGCGAGAGTCGAGGGACCGTTCGGCGTGCGTCATGACGCCACGGGGAGGTTACACTTTGAGCGGTTCGATGATACCTAAACGGGGCACGGTGGAGATGAGGGAGGCTTCGCGGGCGCGCTGGTAGAGCACGCGCAGCGCCTCGCGGCACGGCTTGGAAATCGTCAGCGACTCTTCGTTGACGTACATGCCGATGAACTGCCGCGAGCGGGCCGGGTCGGTCCCGCGTCCATAGCGCATGGCATAGGCGAGCGCGTCGTCCTGGTGGGCGAACGCGTAGAGGATGCTGTCCCGCAGCACCGTGGCGACGCGGCGGGCCGTCTCGCGGCCGAGCGACTTCTTCACGACGTTCAACCCAAGCGGCAGCGGCAGCTTGATCTGCTGCTGCCACCACACGCCCAGGTCCAAGACCGGCAGCAGGCCGGCATCCCGGTACGTCAGCTGCCACTCGTGGATCACCAGGCCCGCATCCACCGTCCCCTTCAGGACCGCCTCAGGGATCCGCTCGAACGCCATCTCGACCGGTTGGACGTTGGGGATGGCCAGCTGCAGCAGCATGAACGCGGTCGTGTACCGCCCGGGCACGGCGATCCGGCGGCCGGAGAGCTCCTCCGGGCTGCGCGGGCTGACGGAGATCACCAGCGGCCCGTAGCCCTGGCCCACGCTGGAACCGACCGCCGCGACCCAGTACGCGTCGGACAGTGCCGGGTAGCTCGCGGCGGAGATCGCGGTCATGTCCAGCTCGGCGTTGAACGCGCGCCGGTTCAGCGTCTGGATGTCCTCAATCACGTGCGTAAACTGCAGCCCCCGCATGGGAACGGCACCCGTCGCGATGCCGCAGAACATGAACGCGTCGTCCATGTCCGGCGTATGCCCCACCCGTACAGAGATGGGCGCCGCCTGCGTCCGTTCGAGCGCAACGTTCAGTTCCATCATCGCTCTCTCTGGCGTCGCCATCCTCCGTGTAACGTTAAACGTTAAACGTTTAACGTTAAACGTTACACGACGGATGGTATCTCTGCTCCTCTTACGCCCACTCTTCGTAGTGCAGCTTCGCTTTCGGCACCCCGAAGCTCTCGAGGTCGGCGCAGATCGCTTTCACGACTTCCAGCCAGCCGCACAGGTAAATCTCCTTGTTCGTGTAATCGGTGATGTGCTTCTGGAACGTCTGCTGCAGGTGCCCCACCTCGCCGTGCCACTCCTTGGGGCGGCTGACCGTGGGCACGTAGTGGAAGTTATGCCTGGCACCCGCCAGCGACCGGAACTCCGAATCGTACAGCAGCGCGTGCTCGTAGCGGGTGCCGAACAGCAGCCAGACGTTCCGGGTGAAGTTCACGTGGAACAGGTGCCGGACCATGGCGCGCAGCGGAGCCACCCCGGTGCCCGTCGCCATGAAGACGGGCTCGTAGTCCATCGGCTCCTTCAGGAGGAAGCTGCCGTGCGGTCCGGAGATCGAGATGGGATCGCCCGCCTTCAGCTTCCAGAAATACGTGGAGGCGATGCCGCCCTCCACGTGCTGGACGCACAGCTCGACCGCCTGCGGCTCATACGGCGGCGAGGCGACCGAGTACGCCCGCTTGACGGTCTTCCCCTCGTGGGGGACGTTCAGGATGATGAATTGTCCCGCTTTGAAGTCCAATCGGGGCGGCTCGATGAGCTTGACGCGGAAGC
>JACQRE010000084.1 GCA_016206585.1 Candidatus Omnitrophota bacterium
ACGCGGGCATGAACGCCTCGATGCCGATGTCCACCATGAGGCCGCCTTTGACCTTGCGGACGGGGCGGCCGTCGATGGTGTCGCCCTCCTTGAAGCTGTTGATGATCCGCTCCCAGCCCTTCTGCCGGTCGGCCTTGTGCTTGGAGAGGATGACCATGCCCTGCTCATCCTCGACGTTCTCGACGTACACTTCGACCTCGTCGCCGACCGCGAGGTTGGGCTGGTCGCTGAACTCGACGCGGGAAATGGAGCCCTCCGACTTGAAGCCGATGTCGATGAGGACGTCCTGGGCGGTGAGCGCGATCACGCGGCCCTTGACGATCTGGCCCTCGGTGATCACGCGGAGGTTCTGGGCGTACAGGTCAGACAGACTGGACGTGGTTTCTTCCGTCATCATGGGGATGCCTCGCTTCCGACGTGCCTAACGACCGCTTGCCTGGGGCGCGCCGCCTGGGAGGCGAAGCGCACCGGGTCATCCGTTGAGCTGTCGAGCCAATCGTTGCCATTCGCGCGTCACGGCGTCGGCAAGCTGCTCGTGGTGATCGCGCGAGGGACGCTCTGAGGTCCGTCCCGCCATCTGTCCCGACTGGGACAGGCTGGTCGGCGAGTCAGTATACGGAATGGGGGGGCCGAACGCAACCCGAATCTTCGACGGAGAGAGCCGTGCAGCGCCCGGCGGCCAGGCCTGGAACGTGCCCTGGATGAGGGCGGGGACGACCGGCATCCGGGCCAGCCCCGCCAGCAATCCGACCCCCCGCTTGGCCCGCCCGAGCTGCCCATCGCGCTGCCGGCCGCCCTCCGGGAAGATGGCGACGGGCTCGCCCTGCCGCAGCGCCTGCAGCACCTGGCGGATGGCGCCCAGATCGGCCTCGCCGCGCCGCACGGAGATGCACCGGACGCTGCGCATGTACGCGGCCAGCCATGCGCGGGTGTAGAGGTCGGCGCGCGCCATGAACCGCACCCGGCGCGGGCAGGCGGCGCCGATCAACGGCGGATCCAAGAAGCTTGCGTGGTTGGCCGCCACGATGAAGGCCCCGTGTTGGGGCACATGCTCCTGGCCGCGCACCTCGAGGCCGAACCCGAGGCGGAAGAACAGCCAGCAGATGAGCTTGGAGATGTCGTACGGAACGTGCTTCATCAGACGGCAGACCGCAACTTACAGCGACAAGCAACATGCAACAAGCAACACGGCACTACCATGCTTTTCAAGGATAGGCTTTTGAAGTGCTGCTTGTCGCTTGTTGCTTGTCGCTTGTCGCTTGTTGCTTGTCGCTGATCTCATCGCTCTGGTCTGTTCCTCCGGATGTGCCGGAGCATCATCTGCACGACCTGGTTGATCGTCCGGTGGGTGGTGTTGATCGCGATCGCCCCGCGGGGCTTGACGAGCGGCCCCACGCGCCGCGTGCGGTCCAGCCCGTCGCGGAAATGGAGCTGCTCCCGGATCTGCGCGATCGGGCTACGGGCGCCGTAGAGCCGGGCGAGCTCCCGTTGGCGCCGGTGCGCGCGCACCTCCGGATCCGCGTCGAGGAAAAATTTATGCGAGGCCTTGGGGAACACGACCGAGCCGGTGTCGCGGCCTTCGACGACCACGCCGTGCCGGTCGGCGAGCTCTCGCTGGCGCTTGACCAGCGCGCGCCGCACCGGCGGATGCTGGGAGACGAGTGCCGCGGCCTCGGTGACCTCCTCCGTCCGGATCGCCGCGCTGATATCCTCGCCGGAGAGCCGCACCTGGAGCGAGCCGTCGTCGCGAACCCGCAGCTCGATCGGCAGCTGGCGGGCCAGCTCCGCAATGCGGTCCGCATCGGCCACGGGGTGGAGCTGCCGCCGCCTGGCCGCGTAGGCGAGGGTGCGGTACGTCGCGCCGGTGTCGAGATACATGAGCCCGAGCCGCCGGGCCAGCGTCTTCGCCGCCGTGCTCTTCCCCACCCCGGCCGGGCCGTCGATGGTGATCACCAGTGAGCGCGTTGACGCGTTGGCGCGTTGGCGCGTTGAACGAGCACGTTTAGTCGAGGGCATCGCGGCGGGCTTTGGCTTGGGCGAGGAATCGCCGCAGGCCGGCACGGTCGGTGCGCGCGAGCAGCCGGCGCGCGGCGCGCCATTCGCGCTCGAAGGCGTCCATCGCCCGCAGGACTTCGCGGCGGTTGGTGAAGAAGATGTCGTCCCACAGCGATGGGTCGCTCTTCGCCATCCGGGTGGCGTCGAGGAAGCTGCGCGGCGCCTCCGGCAGGCCGCCGGTGGAGACGGCGCGCGCCAGGGAGAACGCCAGGAGGTGCGTCAGGTGGCTGGTCTGCGCCAACAGCCGGTCGTGCCGGGCCGGATCCATCGCGACGAGGCGGCCGACGAGCGGCTTCCAGAGCGAGGCGACGCGGCGCAGCGCCGGGCGGCTGGTCCGTCGGGTCGGGGTCAGGACGCAGACCGAGCCGTCGAACAGGCGCGGATCGGCCGCCGCCAACCCGCGCCGCTCGGAGCCGGCGATCGGATGGCCGCCGACAAACGCGACGTGCCGCGGCAGCGAGCGCTCAAGCGCCTGCACGATGGAGGCCTTCGCGCTGCCGACGTCGGTGAGAACGCTGCCCGGCTTCATCCACCGGGCGAGCCGCTGGGCCACCGGCACGATCGTCTCGACCGGGGTGGCGAGCACGACAAGATCCGCGTCGCGCACCGCCTCTTGCGCGTTAGTCGTGCCCCCGTCAACCGCCCCAAGCCGCTTCGCGCGCTTCGCCGTCAAGGCACTCCGGCTCAAGCCAACCACGCGGCCGGCCAGCCGCCGGCGCCTGATCGCCATCCCCAGCGATCCGCCGATGAGTCCCAATCCAACGATTGTCACGCGCTGAAAACTAGGCATGTCAGAGTCAGCAACAAGCAACATGCAACAAGCAACACGGCACTACCATACTTTTCAAGGATAGGCTTTTGAAGTGCTGCATGTCGCTTGTTGCTTGTCGCTTAGATCGTTCGTCCCACGGCGACGGCCACCTTGCGCAGCTCCTTGACCAGCTCGGTGAAGGTCTTGGGCAGCAGCGATTGCGGCCCGTCGGAGAGGGCCACCTCAGGGTTGGGATGCACCTCGATCATCAGCCCGTCCGCCCCCGCGGCGACCGCGGCCTTGGCCATCGGCCCGACGAAATCCCAGGAGCCGGTGCCGTGGCTGGGGTCCACGATCACCGGCAGGTGCGAGAGTTTCTTGATGACCGGCACGGCGTTGAGATCCAGCGTGAAGCGCGTCTGGTCCTCGAAGGTCCGAATGCCCCGTTCGCACAGGATCACGTTGAAGTTGCCCTGGCTGAGGATGTACTCGGCCGCCAGGAGGAACTCGGTGATCGTCGCCGACAACCCGCGCTTGAGCAGTACCGGCTTGCGGCTTTGGCCCACCTCCTTGAGGAGGTCGAAGTTCTGCATGTTCCGCGCGCCGATCTGCATGATGTCCGCGTACTGCTCCAGCAGCGGGATGTCGCGCGCATCCATCAGCTCGGTCACGACGGGCATCCCGATCTGCTTGCCCACCTCGCGCAGGAACTTCAACCCCTCTTCGCCCAGCCCCTGGAACGAGTAGGGCGACGTCCGGGGCTTGAACGCCCCGCCCCGCAGGATCCGTGCTCCGGCCTGCTTGACCGCTTTCGCCGTGTCGTGGAGCATCTGCCGGTTCTCCACCGAGCACGGCCCGGCCATGATGACGATCTCCTTGGTGCCGATCTTCACCCCACCCGCGCTCACCACGCTCGGCTCAGGCTTGAACTCCCGCGAGACGAGCTTGTAGGGTTTGAGCACCGGCATCACCTTCTCGACGCCGGGGATCACCTCCAGCGGCTGGACGCGCAGGACGTCCTCCGAGCCGATCACCCCGATGATCGTCCGCTCGGTCCCCTTGGAGACCATCGGCTTGAGGCCGAGCGCCTTGATCCGCTCGATGAGGTGGTCGATCTGCTTCTTCGTGGCATTCGGTTTGAGCACGATAATCATGAGCACAACCTCCCTAGAGTTCTCGCGTGAGCGAGTTCGCGCGTTGGCGCGTTGAACCCACCAACGCGCTCACGCGGCGACGCGCTAACGCGCTAACGTGTGTTTCAATGCGGCGACGAACCGGCGGTTCTCCGCCATCGTGCCGACCGTCACCCGGATGCAGCCGGAGAGCTTCCAGCCGCTCATCTCCCGCACGATCACGCCGCGGCGCAGCAGCGCCTGGACGACCGCCGGAGCGCCCGGCCCGAGCTGGATCAGGATGAAGTTCGCCGCACTGGGCACGTAGCGCAGCTTGAGCCGGTCAAACTCTTTCGAGAGGTAGCGGCGCCCTTCGTCGGTCGTCCGGCGCGTCTTCGCCAGGAACGCTCCATCCTCGAGCGCGGCCGCGGCGGCGGCCTGGGCCAGGCTGTTCACGTTGAAGGGCTCGCGCACCGCCTCCATCGCCGCGATGAGCGAGGGCTGGGCGATGCCGTAGCCGATCCGCAGCCCGGCCAGCCCGTAGGCTTTCGAAAACGTCCGCGTCACGATCAGGGGCCGGTCCGCCGCCTGCCGCAGCGTCTGCGGGTAATCCGCAGCGCCCACGAACTCGTAGTAGGCCTCGTCCATGAACACGATGGTCTGCGCGGGCAGCCCCCGCAGGAACGCGTCGAGCTCCCGCCGGGTCACGTAGCTGCCGGTCGGATTGTCCGGATTCGCGATGAAGACGAGCTTCGTGTGCGGACTGACCGCCGCCTTCATCGCCGCGAGGTCGTACCGGTAGTCTTTGAGCGGCACGACGGTCACCGAGGCCCCGCACGCCCGCGCCTGGAGCTCGTAGATGAGGAACGTCGGGGCGGCGACCACCACCTGCTCGCCGGGGTCGACGAACGCCCGCAGGGCCAGGACGATCAGCTCATCCGAGCCGTTGCCGAAGATGAGCGACGTGGGCTCGACCTTCAGCTTCTTCGCCAGGGCCGCGCGCTGCGCGCGGCACGTCGAGTCCGGGTAGCGGTGGAGCGACCCGGCCGCCCGGCGCAGGGCCGCCAGCGCCTTCGGCGAGGGGCCGAGGGCGTTCTCGTTGGAGGCGAGCTTGATCACCGACGAGAGCTTGAGGGCCCGCTGCACGTCCTCGATCGGCGTGCCCGGCTGATAGGCTGTCAGGCCGCGGATCGCTTCCCGCGCCCGTGGGTCGATGGTTGGCATCACGCTTCCATCATATGGCGGCGGGTTCCGGTCGGGCGATGCTGCGCCGGATCGCTCGGCGCGCCCCGCCGTGTCGCGCCGTCGCTGCGGTCGGCGGGCTCGCTCGTTCCGAGACGCCGACTCGGGGAACCCCGTGGCCGCTCGCACCGCCTCCAGCTCCGGCTCCGCATTCGCCCGACCACCCGCCGCTATCGTGTAGTGACAGGATACGAGCCAAGGATGCGTAGGAGCGAGGTTGAACGCTGGAGGGCTTTGATGGCCCGCTTAAGCCTCGGTTCTGATTCGTGCCCCTCAACATCAATGAAGAACAGGTATTCCCATGCCTTCTGTTTTGAGGGGCGTGACTCAATTTTCGTCAAATTGATCCGGTTACGCTTGAATACGACTAGCGCATCGTGGAGTGCTCCGGGACGATCTTTTACCGCGAACAATATGGATGTCTTGTTATATCGTCCAGGGCTCGGTTCGCCCAACCCGAGAACTAAGAAGCGCGTCTTGTTTTCCCGCTGTTCCGGGATAGATATGACACGCAATTTGCGGCCTCGCGCCAATTCACGCCGACCGATTGCTGCTCGATAACGCACATTGGCACTAACCCAATGTCGTTGATTTTTTGGATCCTGCAATACTTTCTTGTGGAACATAAGGTCAACTGCTTCGGCCGTTGAAAAAGTCTCCCATCTATTAGCATCGGGTAGATTCCTATCAAGCCAGGATCTGCATTGGGCAAGAGCCTGTGGGTGTGAAAGCACGAGCCCGACGTCGATCAACTTTACTCCTCGATGCAGAATGAGAGCGTGTCGAATATGACGCTCAATTTCCCCGTGAATCTTGACAGGGGTATCGATGAAGTCGATGAATCGGTCGAGTGTATGCGTAACGGCTCCTTCAAGTGAATTCTCAACCGGCACGACTCCGAAATCAGCTTCCCGACGTTCTACTCGATGGAAGACATCATCTATAGTTGGAGTATGAAGATAAGCTGCCTTTCGTCCGAACTTAGCTAAGGCAGCTACATGGGTATTAGTTTGTGCTGGTCCAAGATATGCAATCGTCAGCATCGTGAAAGAGTGAGTAGCGTCGCGGGTGACGCGGAGCCAGGGCCCCCGCAGCCCGCCCGCAGGCCGCGAGTTGCGGCTGTACAGCCGCCCGCGGCCGAGGACGGCGCGGGGTGGCGCAGCGGCAGGACCCGCGACGCCATACTACGTGCTACGTTTGCGGCGCGGCGTGCCTTCCCGGCGGCGGCACTCGCAGAGGATCGCCTGGAAGACGTGCTGGACCGCGAAGGAGGAGAGCGGCCCGCGGTTGGCGCGTAGGACGTGGCGCAGGACGAACGCCTCGCGCCGGGCGTCGAAGACCGGCCACGTGCGCCGCTTCTTGATCCGGCCGATCTCCAGTGCCAGCGCGGCCCGCCGGTTCAGCGCGCGCAGGAGCTGCTCGTCCAGCCGGTCGATGCGGCGGCGCACGGCTGCCAGCCTCGCCACGGCGCGCCCCTTACGGCCCATCGGGCCCGGCGTCGGTGGGGGATGCGACGGGCTGGGCGGCCTCCGCCTCCGGCTCGGGGATCGTCGGCTGAGCCATCGGCGGCAGCGCCTCGATGGATTTCAACCCGAAGTGGCGCAGGAACTCGACGGTGGTGCCGTAGAGGAACGGCCGCCCGGGGCTTTCCTTGCGACCCGCGATGCGGATGAATCCCCGCTCGACCAGCGTGTCCAGCGAGGCGGTCACGTCGACCCCGCGGATCGCCTCGATCTCGGCCTTGGTGATCGGCTGGCGGTAGGCGACGATCGCCAGCGTCTCCAGCGCGGCCGCGCTGACCGAGTCGGGCTTCGGCTGCTGGAGCGCGCGCTTGATCCACGGCGCGAACTGCGGCTCGGTCACGAGCTGGTAGCCGCCGGCCACTTCCTGGATGCGGAAGGCGCGGCCCGACGCCGCGTAGTCGCCGTTGAGCGTCTGGATCAGCACGCGGAGCTTCACCGGCTCCAGATCCGGCAGGATCTCGCCGAGGCGCTTGAGCGCCATCGGCTGCCCGAACACGAACAGCAGCGCCTCGATGACCTGTGTGGCCTGCGTGTCATCCATAACAGTTATCGGGTTCGCGAGTTCTCGAGTTCTCGAGTTTGCCAGTCCAACCCGATAACCCGATAACTCGAGAACTCGCCAACCATCCTTATGGTTGTTGTGGAGTGGTGTCCTTCACGGCGATCACGATGTCCGAAAACGGCCGCTCCTGCAAGGCGCGCGCGATGCGCTGGCGCATGAGCTCCAGCAGCGCCAAAAACGTCACGACGAGCTCGAGCTTGCTCTGCTCCGGCTGGAAGAGGTCCAGGAACCGCACTTGGCGCTTGACGGCCAGCAGCATCCGCAATTCCTGCACCTTCATCTCGACGGTCCACCGTTCGGCCTTCACTTCATAGACCGGCGCGCTGGCCTTCTCGAGCACCTTGGCGAAGGCGGACATGAGATCGGTAATCCCGACCTCAAACGGTGCCGGCGGCTGCCCCGGCTCCGCCTCCTCCAGCGCCAGGTCAGACGCGGTGCGGGGGAAGTGCAGGTGCTGGAGCGCGTGCAGCTCGGCGAGCAGCTGGGCCACCGTCTTGAACGACTCGTACTCCTTCAGCCGGCGCTCCAGCTCCTCCAGGCTGACGGGCACCTCCTCGTCCTCGTCCGCCTTGGGCGGCTCAGGCAGGAGCCCGCGCGCCTTGATCGCCATCAGGTTGCCCAGCAGCGGCAGCGGCTCCGACAACTCGTTCAAGTCGATGCCGGACGCTTTCACCCGTTGGAGGTACTGCTGGGTCAGGCCGACCAGCTTGATGAGAAAGACGTTGACCAGGTTGAGCTTGGCCAGCTCCACCAGCAGCGGCAACGGCCCCTCATAGAGGTCTGCATCAACTTCATACTTCATACTTCATCCGTTGTTCCTCCGTGTAACGTTAAACGTTTAACGTTTAACGTTACACGACGCGAGCCCGAACGCTTCCTTAACGTCGCGGAGGGTCTCTTGGGCGACGGCGCGGGCTTTGCTTGCGCCGTCCTGCAGCAGGCGCTCCACTTCATCATACGCATTGGCACCCTTCGCGGCAAACCGTTTGCGGGTTTCGCGGAACGGCTCCGTCAGCCGGATCAGGTGCTCGCCCAGCTCCCTCTTGTTCTGCACGCAGCCGCGCTTCGCACTCCGGCACTCCTCCCAGAGCGGGGCGTAGCCCTCCGGCGTGAACATCTTCCAGTAGTGGCACACGTTGCAGGTCTCCGGGTGCCCCGGGTCGGTCATCTTGATTCGCAGCGGGTCCGTGAACATCTTCTGGACCGTCGCGCGGATCGCGCCGGGCTCCTCGGCCAGCGTGATCGTGTTGCCGTAGCTCTTCGACATCTTGCGGGCGTCGGTGCCGAGCAGCTTCGGTGCTTCGGTGAGGAGCGCCTTGGGCTCCGGAAAGATGTCGCGCTTCACGAGGAAGTGCAGCCGGCGCACGATCTCCCGCGTGAGCTCCAAGTGCGGCAGCTGATCCTCGCCGACGGGCACGGCGTGCGCCTTGTACAGCAGGATGTCGGCCGCCTGCAGGATGGGATAGCCGAGGAAACCATAGGTGGCGAGGTCGCGCCCCTCGAGCTCGCGCAGCTGCTCCTTGTACGTCGGCACCCGCTCGACCCAGCCCAGCGGGGTCACGATCGAGAGCAGCACGAAGAGCTCCGCGTGCTCGGGGACGTCCGACTGGCGGAAGATGACGCTCCGGGAGGGGTCGATGCCTCCGGCGAGCCAGTCGAGGACGTTGTCGTAGGAGGCCTGGCGGATGCGCTCCGGATGCTCGTACTCGCTCATGAGCGCGTGGTAGTCGGCCACCATGAAGAAGCACTCGTACTCGTCCTGGAGCCGCTTCCAGTTGGACAATGCTCCGACGAGATGGCCGAGGTGGAGCTGGCCGGTCGGCCGCATGCCGCTGAGCACGCGCTGTCGTGCAGACATCAGACCACAGATCGCCTAGATCGCGACATGCGACAAGCAACACAGGACTACTATGCTTTTCAAGGATGGGCTGTTGACGTGTTGCATGTCGCTTGTTGCTTATTGCTTAGCTCAGCTTGCGGGCGACCTTCTTCTGTTCCCACGACTCGAGGAGGTCGCCGACCTGGATATCGGCGTTGCCCTCGAGCAGGATGCCGCACTCAAATCCTTCCTGCACCTCGCGGACGTCGTCCTTGACCCGTTTCAGGCTGGCGACTTTCGCTTCGTGCACGCGCTCACGACCGCGGATCACGTGGATCGTGCTGTCCCGCCGCACCGTGCCCTTCGTGACCATGCAGCCGGCGACCATGCCGGACTTGGAGACCTGGAACAGCTTGCGCACCTCCGCGCGGCCGAGGAACGTCTCCTCGATCGTCGGCTCCAGCAGCCCTTCGATCGCGGCCTTGATCGCCGCCACCAGCTCGTAGATGATCTGGTAGATGTGGACGTCGACCCCCTCGGCCGCGGCGAGCACCTGCACCTTCGGCTCGATGCCGACGTGGAAGCCGACGATGACCGCATCCGACGCCGCGGCCAGGATCACGTCCGACTCGCTGATGTCGCCGATGCCGGTGTGGAGCATCTTGAACTGGACCTCTTCCTTCTCGGTGTCGAGCTTCAGGAGGCTCTGGACGATCGCCTCCAGCGAGCCCTGCACGTCGGCCTTGAGGATCAGCCGCAGATCCTTGAGCTTGCCCTCCGCAATCTGCTGATGCAGCTCCTGCAGGGTGATGCGCTGGGGGTGCTGGAGCGCGTGCCGCTCCCGCTGCTCCCGCCGCTGCTCGGCGAGCTGTTTCGCGAGCTTCTCATCCTGGATCACGAGGAACTTGTCGCCGGCGCGCGGCACCTCGGGCAGGCCGAGAATCTCGACGGGCTTGGCCGGCCCGGCCTCCTTGAGGCGCCGGCCGCGGTCGTCGTGCATCGCGCGGACGCGACCGACGAGATGGCCGATCACGACGGTCTCGCCGACCCGGAGGGTGCCCTGCTGGACCAGCAGCGTGACGACCGGCCCACGGTCCTTGGTCTGCTTGGCCTCGATGACGGTGCCCTGCGGCTGCGCGGTAGGATCGGCCTTGAGCTCGAGCAGCTCCGCCTCGAGGAGCAGCATCTCCAGCAGGTCGTCGATCCCCTGCCGCGTCTTGGCCGACACCGGCACCATGATCGTCTTGCCGCCCCAATCCTCGCCGATGAGCCCGTACTGTGACAGCTGCTGCTTCACCTTTTGCGGGTTGGCGTCCGGCTTGTCGATCTTGTTGACCGCGACGACAATCGGCACCTCCGCCGCCTTCGCGTGGTCGATCGCTTCGATCGTTTGCGGCATGACCCCGTCGTCGGCCGCCACCACCAGCACGACGATGTCGGTGATGTTGGCCCCGCGCGCCCGGAGTGCTGAGAACGCCTCGTGGCCCGGCGTGTCGAGGAAGGCCACGCGCCCCTTCTCGAGCTCGACCTCGTAGGCGCCGATGTGTTGTGTGATGCCTCCGGCTTCCTTCTCGGCGACTTTCGCTTCGCGGATGGCGTCGAGGAGGCTCGTCTTGCCGTGGTCCACGTGCCCCATGAACGTGACGACGGGCGCCCTGAACTGCAGCTTGGCCGGATCCGGCGCGGCCGCCTTGAGGAGCTGCTCCTCCAGCGTCGGCTGCGGGGCCACTTCGCAATGGAACGCGTGGGCGACCTTCGTCGCCGTCGCCTCATTGAGCTGCTGCACGATGGACGCAAACACCTTCTGCTGGATGAGGTGCTTGATGACCTCGCTAGCACTCACCCCCATCTGCTCCGCCAGATCCTTGACGGTGATCGGGAACGTCAACTCCAACCGCTTGGGAACCGCTGGAGGCGCTGGTGGAAGTGGAGGCGCCTCGACGGCTTCGGCCGCGGGCTTCGCCGCAGGCTTGACCGGAACCGGCTTGGCCGCCGCCGGGGCCGCCTCGACTCTGGGTTTGGCGGGCTGGACGGGCGACGGCTTGAGGGGCGCTTTCGGGGGTGCTGGGGGTGCCAGCGTGGCCGACGCGGAGGCGGCCGCTCGCACGGCCGTGGGCTGGGCGACCGCCGGCTTCACGGACGGCGCCGGCCGCGCGCCAGCCACCCCGGCCGCCGGCTTGGCGATAGCCGCAACCGCCGCGCGTTTGGGCGCTCCCATCTTCCCGGCCGCGGGCTTCTTGGCGACTGCGGCCGTCTTGGCGCCCGGCGAGGGCTTGGCGGCCGCGGGCCGCTTCGGAGGCACGAGCGCTTTCCGCGCGCGGTTGATCGCATCGGCATCGAGCGTGCTCATCGAGGACTTCGCCTCGATGCGCAGGGCCTTGAGTTTGACGAGCAGCTCTTTCGACGTCAGATTGAGCGCTTTCGCGAGCTCACTGACCCGCATGGCCTATTCCCGTCCTTCCGGTTGTGTCGACTCGTTGGGTGCCGCCGGCCCATCCGGCGGCTCGGCGCGGCCCGCGTCCTCGGAGGCTGCGGGCGTCTCGGACGCCGCGGCCTCGCTCGGCGCCTCGGTGGATGGCACCGCCTGCACCTGGGGGAGGAGCGCGTGCTGGGCCGCCTCAAGGAGTTTTTGGGCGGTCTTCTCGCCGATCCCCTCAATGCCCGTCAACTGCTCGAGCGTCATCCCGGCCAGCTGGCGCACCGTCGTGACTCCCGCCCCGGTCAGCCGCTGCTCCAGTGCTTGCCCGATGCCCTGGAGGCTGCGCAGCGTCACTTCCACAGAAGGGGGGGCCAGCTGTGCCTTGCTCTTGATCTCGAGCTGCCAGCCGGTCAGCTTCGAGGCGAGGCGGACGTTTTGCCCCTTCTTGCCGATGGCCAGCGACAACTGGTCGTCGTCGACCATGACGAGCGCTTGTTTCGTCTCGGCCTGGAGCTCGATGCCGCTGATCTTCGCGGGCGAGAGGGCCGCCGCGATGAACGCCGTGATGTCCTCGTGCCAGCGGATGATGTCGATCTTCTCGCCGTGCAGCTCCCGGACGATGTTCTTGACGCGGGTGCCCCGCATGCCCACGCAGGCCCCGACGCAGTCGACCTTGTCGTCCGTCGACCACACGGCGATCTTGGTCCGGTCTCCGGCTTCCCGGGCGATGCCCTTGACCTCGACGATCCCCTCGGCGATCTCCGGCACTTCCAGCGTGAAGAGACCGCGGATGAAGCCCTCGTGCGTGCGGGAGAGCACGATCGAGGGGCCCTTGGCGCTCTTGCGCACCTCCAGGACGTAGCCCTGCACCATGTCGCCCTGGTGGTACTCCTCGTGCGGGATGCGCTCAGGTTTGGGCAGCACCGCCTCGGCGCGGCCGAGCTCCACGATGATGTCGCCGCGCTCGAACCGGTGCACCGAGCCGGTGACGATGTCGCCGACGCGGCTCTGGAACTCGGTGAAGATGACGTCGCGTTCGGCCTCGCGGATCTTCTGGATGATGACCTGCTTGGCGGTCTGCGCGGCGATGCGGGTCAGGCGCGCGGAATCGACCTCGCGGCCGGCGACCAGGGCCACGATGCGGCCCGTCTTCCGGTCCAGGGTGGCGGTCGCCTCAGCCTCCTCGTCCAGCCCTTCGCTCTTGCGGGCGGCGGTGGCCACGGCGGCCTCGATCGCCTGGATGAGCACCTCGCGATCGATGCCTTTATCGCGCTCGATGGCGCTCAAAATGGACAACAACTCGCCGTTCATCGGCTCCCTGTCACGACCACCGGATGGCCTTCTTGGCTCCACGAATGTCTCCAAACGGAATGGTCACATTGCCGGCGGCCATCTGCAGCACGACCGCGTCCTGCTGGACGGCCAGCACCGTCCCGCGGGATTCGCGCACCCGGCCGTCGGCGAACGCGGTCTGCACTACCACCTCGTCGCCGAGCGCGCGCTCGAAGTCCCGCCGGCTCGCCAGGGGCCGGTCCAGGCCCGGCGAAGAGACTTCGATCGTGTAGCTCCCCTCGATCAGGTTGGCCGCTTCCAGTGCTACGCCGATCAGCCCGTTGACCTTGGCGCACTGCTGGATCGTGACCCCGCCGATCTTGTCGACCAGCAGGCGGATGAGCTGCTGGCGGCCCTGCGGGCGCACCGTCAACTCGACCAGCTCCATCTCGCGCTCGGCCAGGATCGGCTCCGCTAGCGACCGGATCTGCGTGAAACGCTGATCATCCATGGCGGCAATAGTCTCGCTGATCAACACGCTGATGAACGCCGATGGTCATCAGCGTCACTCAGCGTAGTCATCAGCGTTGTTCAGCGGTATTTAGAGAATAAAAAAAGTGGGGGAAACCCACTTTGTCTGCGCCGAATAAACTGAAAGACAGCCTACTACGACGACGAGAGGTTGTCAAGCTCCAGCCGATTCTGGATGGCGGCCACGAGCTCCCCCGATTTCACCCGGCTTTTCTCCTTGGTGGCGCGCCAACACACCTCCAGCGCGCGCTCGCTCTGCCACACCTTCCCCACCACGATCTGGACCGGCACCCCGATGAGGTCCGCATCCTTGAGCTTGCTGCCCGGCGACTGCTCCCGGTCATCCAGCAGGACCTCCAGGCCGGCCGCCGCCAGGGCGTCGTGCACCTCCAGGCCCACCTGCCGCTGCTGTGCGTTGTCGGCTTCCATGACGCTGACCACGACCTGGAACGGGGCCAGCGGCACGGGCCAGACGATGCCGTGCGGGTCGTGGTGCTGTTCGATGGCGGCCGCGACGATCCGGTTGACCCCGATGCCGTAGCAGCCCATGATCATCGGCTTCAGCGCC
Organism: Candidatus Omnitrophota bacterium; assembly: GCA_016206585.1. Lineage (GTDB taxonomy): Bacteria > Omnitrophota > Gorgyraeia > Aquiviventales > Aquiviventaceae > JACQRE01. The sequence goes on from JACQRE010000084.1 coordinate 13,855, forward strand.
CCGCCGGACTCTTGGAACACGGCACCCAGCGCCTGGCTGTACTTCGTCCCGAGCTTGAAGACGTGGCCGGCCTCGATCGCCTTCACGAAGCTGAGCGGACCCTGGCACGCCGCACAACGGTCCGACTCGGTGACCACCCGCAGATCAGCGACGGCGCTTGGCTCGAAGTCGCGCCCCGGGTTCACGTTGATGAGGTGCGCCTCGGCCTGGTTCGCGCCGGTCACCGCGTTGACGACCCCCATGACATCGCGGTCGACCAACAGCCGCACGCCATCGAGCTTGACCGGGCCGGTGAAGCCGATGGGGGCCCCGCTGAGCCGCTCGATCGCCTGCGGGCTCGAAAGCTTGAGCTGTGTTGTGCCAACGACCCGCGCGAGCTTCGCCTCGTTCACGTCATGGTCGCCGCGCACCAGCACCGCCACGTGGCCTGTGTCGGCATCGTAGAGCAGCGTCTTGATCAGCCGGCTCGGAGACACCTTCAGGAACTTGCTCACCTGCTCCACCGTGTGCGCCCCTGGCGTCTTCACGACCTCAATCGGCTTCGGCTTCTCGGCTGACTGCTGATGGCTGATGGCTGATGGCTGACATGTTGCCGCTTCTCCATTCGCCGCATATCCGCACGAGGCGCACCGCACCACCAGGTCTTCCCCGCTCTGCGCCGGCGCCATGAACTCGTGGGAGACATCGCCCCCCATCATGCCCGGATCGGCCTCGCAGGCCAGGACGGCTACGCCACAGCGGCGGAAGATCCGCTGGTACGCCTCGTACATCGCCTGGTAGCTGCGCGTGAGCCCCTCGGTGTCCATGTCAAAGCTGTACGCGTCCTTCATGAGGAACTCCTTGGAGCGGATGACGCCGGAGCGCGGGCGCGGCTCGTCTCGGAACTTGGTCTGGATCTGGTAGACGGTCACGGGCAGCTGCTTGGGGGAGCGGATCTCTTTGACGAGGTCGGTGACGACTTCTTCATGGGTGGGGCCGAGCGCGATCTCTTTCCCGGTGCGGTCCTTGAACCGGATGAGGACCTCGCCCAGGAGGCTGTAGCGGCCGGTCGTCTTCCACAGCTCCACGGGCTGCAGGACCGGCAGCAGCAGCTCCTGGGCGCCGGCGCGGTTCATCTCCTCGCGCACGATGGCGGCCGCCTTCTGGAGCGCGCGCAGCCCAAACGGCAGGTAGGAGTAGGCGCCGGAGCCCAGCCGCCGGATCAGCCCGGCGCGCACCATCAGTTTATGGCTGACCGCCTCGGCGTCCTTGGGATCCTCGCGGAGCGTGGGGAGGAAGTACTGCGACCACTTCATGAGGGATGAGCGAGGCGGGCCACGGGACCTGCCCAGAATATTTGGGAATACTTGATGATCCTACTTAGATGACCAATAGCAAATATTCCAATAAATGGTTGTGAGAGATACTAACGTTACTACCAACAAGGTGAGCCTCCGCGCGTAACGCTCACGCAAGTATTGATACCCATATAACAGAGATCCGGCCGCAAGAGCAACATACACATAATTCAGCCACCAATATTTAAAAAACATGGTGAAGGCAGCGAGAAAGAAATAGGAGGCGCAGATAACCAGGATAACCCCGAATAGAATGTTCACCTGGCGGGCCATATGGAACACACGCGCGTATCGTCCGTCACCGAATGCTCGCTACTTGCTCCTCATCGCTGAGGACGCGCTCGACTTCTTCGATGAGCGCATCGACCATGTCGGCTTCAGCCACGCGGCGGATCTGCCGGCCCTTCCGGTAGATGACCCCGACCCCGCCGCCGCCGGCCAGGCCGATGTCCGCATGCTCCGACTCGCCGGGGCCGTTGACCACGCAGCCCATCACCGCTACCGTCAGGTCCAGGCACCGCGGCTCGGTCTTCGCGAGCTGCGTCAGGCGCTCCTGCACCTGATGAGCGATGCCGATCACGTCGATCTCGCATCGGCCGCAGGAGGGGCAGGCGATCACGTTCGTCTCGAACCGGCGCAACTCCAGGGACGAGAGGATGCGCTGGGCCACCTTCACCTCGTCCACCGGATCGCCGGTGATCGACACGCGGATCGTGTCGCCGATGCCTTCGGCGAGCAAGGCCCCGATCCCGATGGACGACTTCACCGTCGAGGCCTCGAGCAGGCCGGCCTCGGTGACGCCAAGATGCAAGGGGTAGTCGCACAGCTGCGCCATCCGCCGGTAGGCGGCGAGCATCTGCAGGACGTCGGAGGATTTCAGCGAGAGGACGATGTCATGGAAGCCGAAGCCCTCCAGGAGCCGCACCGACTTGAGGGCGCTCTGGACGATCGCCTCGACCAGGTTGCCGCGGTGCGCGGCCTCGCACTCCGGATCGAGCGAGCCGACGTTGACGCCGACCCGGATGGGGATGGCGCGCTCCTTCGCCCGCTCGACCACCTCGCGCACGCGCTCGGTCTGCCGGATGTTGCCCGGATTCCAGCGGATCTTGTCAAAGCCCGCTTCGATGGCCGCGACCGCGAACTGCGGGTGGAAGTGGATGTCGGCCACCAGCGGCACCTGGTTCGCCTCGCGCCGGATGTCGGGCAGCGCGTGGGCCGCCTCGATCGTCGGCACGGCGACCCGGACGATCTCGCAGCCGGCGGTGGCCAGCGCGCGGATCTGCCGGACCGTCGCCTCCACGTCGGCCGTGTCGGTCTTCGTCATCGACTGGATGGAGACCGGCGCTCCGCCGCCAATCACGACGTGCTTGACCTTGACCGCCCGCGTCTTGCGCCGCGTCATCATCGCTTGACCCATTCGATGACCTTGTCGAGGAGCCCGAACCGGTTGACGTCGTTGATGCAGATGACGAGCACCAGCGCCATCAGCAGGACGAAGCTCACCTGGGCCGAGCGCTCCTGCACGTTGAGGCTCACCGGACGGCCCCGGAGCTTCTCGATCGTGAGGAAGAGGAGGTGGCCCCCGTCAAGGATAGGGATGGGAAACAGGTTGAAGAGGGCCAGGCTCAGGCTGAAGAGACTGATGAGGAACAGCAGGGGGGAGAGCCCCATGCGCACCGCCTCGGACGTCAGGTACACGATCCCGATCGGCCCGGTCACCGACTCGTTCAGGGGGATCCGCCCCGAGGCCATCGACCAGAGGGCGAGCATCGTCTGGCTGACCCACTCGTTCTGCTGGCGGATGGTCCGCGGCACCGCCTCCAGCGGTCCCACCTGGTACGTCTTGAAATCGCCGCTCGGCGAGATCCCGATCATCCCCACCGTCTTCTCGCGCCCGAAGGGATCGGTGATCCGCTTGGAGCGGGGGGTGATCGACACCGTCCGGCTGGTGTCGCCCTGCGTGATCGTGAAGCGCAGCGCTCGCTCCGGCGCCTCGTAGATGATCTTCGTCATCTCCTCCCACGTGCGGATCTCCAGGCCGTTGATCGCCTGGATGTGGTCGCCGGTCTGGAGGCCGGCCGTCTGGGCCGGCATGTCCTTGATCACGTTGCCGACGACGGGCAGCAGCTCGGGATAGCCGATGACGAACACCACCCAAAGGCTCACGAGCGCGACCAGGTAGTTCACGAACGGCCCGGCAAAGATGATCGCCGCCCGCGTGCTCACCGGCTTGGAGAGATACTCCCACGGCTGGTGGGAGGCTTCCGACGACTGCTCGCCGGCCATCTTGACGTAGCCCCCCAGGGGGATGGCGCTGACGGCGTACTCGGTGTGCCCCCGCGTCCAGGTCAGGAGCCGCGGCCCGAACCCGACGGAGAAGCGCAGGATCCGCACCCCCACCCACCGCGCCACGAGGAAGTGGCCCAGCTCATGGACGACGACGAGGACGCCGAGAAAGAGGATGGAGATCAGTGCAGCGAGCATGTCTGAATGCGCTCCTGGGTGGTGGCGCGCGCCCACGCGTCGATCGCGAGGATGCCGTCCAGCGACGGCTCCGCCACCGGAGCGTGCTGCTCAAGCGTCTCGGCGATCAGCCGCGGGATGTCGGCGAACGCAATATGGTCCTCGAGATACGCGTGCACGGCCGTGTCGTTCGCCGCGTTGAGCGCCACGCACGCACTGCCTCCGGCCGCGGCGGCGTCGAGTGCCAGCCGCAGGCACGGGAACTGTTCCAGGTCCGGCTCGGCGAAATGCAGCGGCCCGGCCTCGGTCAAGCGCAGCCGGGGCCACGGGCTGCCCCACCGCTCAGGGAAGCTGAGCGCGTACTGGATCGGCAGCCGCATGTCGCAGGGGCTCAGCTGGGCCAGCATCGTCCCGTCGGTCAGCTCGACGACGGCGTGCACGGCGGCCTCCGGATGAATGACGACCTGGAAGCGCTCCAGCGGAATCCCGAACAGCCAGCGGGCCTCGATGACCTCCAGCCCCTTGTTCATGAGGGTCGCGGAATCGACCGTGATCTTCGGCCCCATCCGCCACTTCGGGTGCGCGAGGACCTGCTCGCGGGTCACGGCCGCGCGCTCCGACGGCAAGAGGCTCCACAGGGGCCCGCCGCTGCCCGTGATGGTGAGCCGCTCGATCTGGCCGGGCGCCACACCCTGCAGGCATTGGAAGAGTGCCGCATGCTCGCTGTCGATCGGCACCAGCGTCGTGCCGTGCTCGCGCACCAGGCGCATGAGCAGGGGCCCCGCCATGACGAGCAGCTCCTTGGAGGCCAGCGCGATGCGCTTCCCCGCCTGGATGGCGGCGACCAGCGGGAGCAGCGCCTCGCGCCCCGACGTGGCGATGACCACGAGGTCCGCGTCCGGATGCGCGGCCAGCGTCGTGAGCCCCTCGGCGCCCGTGAGGACGTCGGGCCGCCCCGTGCGTTGCGACAGCTCGCGGGCGCGCGCCGCCTCCCAGACCGACACGAAGCGCGGGTTGAACCGCTCCAGCTGCTGCGCGAGCAGCTCGATCCGGGAGCGCGCCGCGATCCCGACGAGCTGCAACCGGTCCGGGTGGGTCGCAATCACCTCCAGCGTGTTCCGCCCGATGGAACCGGTCGACCCGAGCACCACAACCCGTTTCATCAGCGTGCGGAGTGCGGAGTGCGGAGTGCGGAATTGAAAGCGAACTTACTCCGAACTCCGAACTCCCAACTCCGAACTCTCTGTGGCTTAGCCATAGATCAGGATTCCATAGAATAACGGGGCGGTGAACAGGAGGCTGTCGATCACATCGAGGACGCCGCCAAGGCCGGGCATGAGCGAGCCGGCGTCCTTCACCTGGCAGTC
>JACQRE010000085.1 GCA_016206585.1 Candidatus Omnitrophota bacterium
CATGAAGGACACCGGTCCGGAGGCGGTGCCGCCGCCCGCGAGCCGCTCGCGGGCGGAGCGGATCGTGGAGACATTGAGGCCTGACCCGGAGCCGTACTTGAAGATCATGCCCTCGTTGCGGTACCACTCGAGGATCGACTCCATCGTGTCGTCGACGGAGAGGATGAAGCACGCCGAGCACTGCGGCTTCGGCTGCTCGATCCCAACGTTGAACCACACCGGAGAGTTGAACGCGCCGTACTGGTTGACAAGCAGGTGGGTCAGCTCCGCGCGGAACGTCTCGGCGTCATCGGACGTGGCGAAGTAGCCGTCCGTGATCCCCCAGTCGGCGATCGTGTTGGCCACGCGGCCGATGAGCTGCTTGACGCTCTTCTCGCGCTGCGGGGTGTTCAGCGCGCCGCGGAAGTACTTCGAGACGACGACATTGGTGGCCAGCTGCGACCAGAAGTTGGGCACCTCCACGTCCTTCTGCTCGAAGACCACCTCGCCCTTCTCGTTGCCGATGGTGGCCGACCGCAGCTCCCACGTGATCTCCTCGAAGGGATGGATGGTGGGACGGGTCCAGCGGCGGGATATCGTGAGCCCCTTGGCGGGCGCTGCGACGCGCTCCTGAAGGCCGGCTGTCGACGCGTTGCCCGAGGCCTGCTCCACCGCCTTCACCGCGTGAGCCATACGCTGATCCTCCTTAAGACCCAAGATATTGACACCATTCCCCAAGCAATCCACAAGCCCTTGGGGTGATCCATTTGGGAGTGTAGCACGGCATGAAGTGTTGTCAAGGCCAAAAACACCATCTGTTGTGGGAGGACGGCGTAATAAGTCCCAGCGCTTGGGGTTACGGGGGTATCTCGACGGGTCCACGACGACGGGTTAGAGCAGAAAACGCTCTCCTTGCGGACGGGAACGCGTGGGGGGCAGCGCCGGCTTCTTGACGGTGATCTCGATGGCCTGCGTCTGAAACGCCTTCTTCTGCTGCGTGACGGTGAAGGGGCCAAGTTCGAACGTCCCGGCCTGCTGCGGGACGAGCACGTAGGTGAGGTGCATCGAGCGCTCCGTCGCACCCGCCCGGATCGAGAAGTTGGTGGACTGGCTCTGCGCTGCGACGACGAACCCCTCAGGCAGCTTCAGCTCGGAGAGGTTCGCGCCCTCGAGAGCGCCCGTGAGGATCAGCGTCAGCGTCACCGGCTCGCCGGCGTCCACCGTCGTCTTGTCCACCTTCGCGGACAACGTGAGCTCCTGCGCGAAGGCCAGCGCGGCCACGCTGAACGCGGCGATCCACGCGAACCAGCGCAGCAACCTATGCGCCATGGAACGCGAGATGATCCGAACCATTCAGGTCCACCAGATGCCGATATCAGATACCGACCACCGGCCACGATCACAACCTCATGCTGCGCAGGCGGCGGACGCGTTCCGCCACCGGGGGATGCGTGGAAAACAGCCCTGCGATGGCGCCGGCCGACAGCGGGTTCACAATGAACAGGTGCGCCGTCGCTGGATTGGCGTTGGGCAGCGGATAGTCCCGCGTCGCCTGGTGCAGCTTCTCCAGCGCGCTCGCCAGCCCGTGCGGGTTGCCCGTCAGGTGCGCGCCGGTCGCATCCGCCCCGTACTCTCGAGTGCGGGAGATGGCGAGCTGAATGAGCATGGCCGCCAGGGGGGCCAGAATCGCAACGAGCAGCATCGCGACGAGCTGGAGGGCGGCACCACTGCGGTTCTCGCTGTCGCGGCTTCGCCCGCCGCCCATCCACAAGCTCCACTGCGCCATCCGGGCCAGCATCATGATCGCGCCCGCGATCGCCGCCGCGATGCACATGACGAGCGTGTCGCGGTTCTTCACGTGCGACAGCTCGTGCGCGAGGACCCCCTTGAGCTCCTCCTCGTTCATGATCTCCAGCAGCCCCGACGTCACGGCGACCGCCGCGTGCTTGGGGCTGCGTCCCGTCGCAAAGGCGTTGGGGGTCTTGGTGCCGATCCAGTAGAGCTTCGGCATGGGAAGACGATCGCGCGAGGCGATCTCCCGCACCGCCCGGTACACGTGCGGCGCGTCGGCCTCATTCAGCGGCTTGGCCCGGTGCATGGCGAGCACGATCTTGTCGCTGAACCAGTAGCTCACCAGGTTCATGAGCAGCGCGATGATGAACATCGCCATCGCGCCCTGATGGCCGCCCAGGAGCCCGCCGATGAAGATGAGCAGCGCCGTCAATGCGGAGAGCAAGAGAGCCGTCTTCAGGACGTTCATGTGAAGGACCTCCTCGGGAAAGGTTGGACAATCGGTGAGAGGATGCGCTTCCTATTATACGGGCTTTCCGGAGAGCCTGTCTAGAGAATCACGCGGGTGAAGTCGCGGGCGAGGGTCAGGCGGCCTTGGTACGCGCGTCGGACGCGGCCGCGGATGTCGTCGCCCTGGAAGACGGGGTAGAAGTGCGTGAGGATCAGGTGCCGGCACCGGGCCGCGGCGGCGAGGCGGCCGCATTCGCTCGGCGTCAGGTGGCCGGCGGCCTTGCGCTCGTCGGGCACCGAGCATTCGAGGATGAACGCATCCGCATGGCGTCCCAGCTCCACGACCTCCTCGCAGACGTCCGTGTCGCCGGAGTACGCGAGGCTCCTGCCCTGCCCGGTGAGCCGGTAGCCGACCGCGCCGGTGTCGTCGTGGCGCATCCGCCGCGTCTGCACGGCATAGCCGGGCAACCTCACGGTGGTCTGGCTCACTTCCTTGAGGATGAGCCGGAACCCGCGCGGGGCGATCCAGCCGTGGAACGCCGTGTTGAGCTGGCGGTAGAGCCGCGTCAATCCCGGCGGGCCATACACCATGAGCGGCTTGCGGCGGCCGACGTCCGGCAGCCGCAGCGCGAAGAGGATGGAGGCCAGATCGAGGCAGTGGTCGAGATGGTAGTGGGTGAGGAAGACGCGGTCGAGCTGATGCCAGGGCAGGCCGGCGGCCTGGAGCCGCTGGAGCGTGCCGGCTCCGGCATCCAGCAGGACGTGCTCGCGGCCGATGTGGACGTAGATCCCCGCCGGGCTGTGCGCGGTCGCCGGGATCGCGGTGCCGGCCCCAAGGATGACGAAGCGCATCACCGGCCCGCGTCGTGCCGTGGAAGCGCCTGGAGGAGGTTCGTGAAGTCATCCGTCCAGACGCGGACGCCCGGCCGCCCCTCGAGGAGACGCCACCGAGGGTCATGGATCCAGGGCTCCAGCTCGTCGCCCCGCCGGGCGATGAGGAGCCAACGCGATGAGGCGCCCTCGGGCCCGCTGCGCGGCAGCCGGTGATGCTGGGCGAGGCACACCAACCCCATGGACGCGGCCAGGTCGCCGATCGGGCGCTCCAGGTCCAGAAACCGATTCGTGAGATGCAGGGCGAGGAGCCCGCCGTCGCCCAGCTTCCGGAGATAGAGCTGCATCGCTTCGCGGGTGAGCAGATGCATGGGGATGGAGTCGGAGCTGAAGGCATCCAAGACGAGGAGGTCGTACCAGCGATCCGGTGCGCCCGCGAGGGTCAGCCGCGCATCGCCCAGCACCACGCGGCCGCGCGTCAGGCAGCGGCCCAGGTACGTAAACCATCGAGGATCGGCGGCGATCCGCAGCACCGCCGGATCGATCTCGTAGAAGGTCCAGTCTTGCTCGGGGGCGCTGTAGGATGCCAGCGTCCCGGCGCCCAGACCCACGACGCCAACCCGCCGCAGTCGCGGGGCCTGCGACGCAAACACCTGGCCGATGGGGCTGCCGGTGGAGAAGTACGCCAGCGGGTCGCACCGCCTGGCGGGCTCGAGGTGCTGGGCCCCGTGGATCGTCGTGCCATGCATGAGCAGGTGGTGCGGCTCCAACCGGACGACGCGATGCACCCCGAAGAAGCTCCGCTCGACGTGGAGGACCCGGTTCCATTCCATCCGGGCGGTCGCACTCACGGCCAGGAAGGCGCCGACCGCCAGGCCAAACCGCAGCGGCCGGCTGGTCCAGAGTCCGCAGAGCAGCGCCGGCAGCCCGGCCAACGCCGCGGTCCGCCCCGCCGGAGGCCAATCCTCGGTGAGCAGGGCGAGGCTGGCGGTGAAGACCCCCACGCCGACGGGAATCAGATAGTCAAAGACCTGATCGCGGCGCGTCTCCGGGGTGCGACCGAGGCGGGCACCCCGCCGCCAGGCGGGGTCGCCGACGGGAGTGCCGAAGGACGCAGTCCGAGGCCCCCCGAGGCGGGCGGGCCGCAGCAGGCACGCCAGCACGATCGCCAATGGATACTCCACAACGGTCTTGAACAGGAGCGGGGCCGCCAGGGCGTTGAACAGCCCGCCGAGCACGCCGCCCACGGAGAGGCAGACGTAGAATTCCGTCAGCCGGTGGGCCGGAGGACGGCGCCGGGCCAGCGCCCCATGGCAGACCATCGCGGCCACAAAGAACACCACCAGGTGCAGGGCGATGAGCAGTCCAAGCGGCTTTCGCGCGCTGGCGGCCATCAGGATGGCGAGCGGCAGGACGGTCAAAGGCAGCAGGCGGTGCATCACCGCAGGAGACACCGGCGGGCGGCGGGCGAAGACGAGGATGAAGGTGAGGAGGTACAGCGAGAGCGGCACCACCCACAAGAGCGGGACCGCGGCCAAGTCCGTTGAGAGGTAGGTGGTCACTCCCAGCAGGAGGCTGGAAGGCACCGCCGAGAGTGCTAGCCAATGGGCCCGTTCGCGCCACAGCGCCCGCGGACTGGATCCCGCCGGCTGGATCGGACCCGGCCAGGCGGCGGGCTGGGGCGCTGGTCCCGCGTTCCGCCAGAGGGTCAACGCGCAGCAGACCCCGAGGACCGCAAAGCCGGCGTACGCGAGGCCCCAGACCCTGGTCTGCGCCGTGAGTGTTAGCGTCGGCTCGATGAGAGTCGGATAGGCCAACAGGCCCAGGAGGCTGCCCGCGTTGCTGGCGGCGTAGAGGAAGTAGGGGTCGGCGGCGTCGCGGTGACCGCTGCGCGAAAACCAGCGCTGCAGCAGCGGCGCGCTGGTCGAGACCACGAAGAACGGCAGCCCGACGACCGCGGCGAGGAGGGCGAGCAGCCAGGCTGTTGGGTTCGCGTGCGCCGGAGGGATCGCTGCCTCCGGCCGATGGATCGGCAGTGCCAGCAGAGGCAGTGCTAGGACCGCCGCATGCGCGAGTACCTGGCTCCGCGGAGCCAGGCGCGTCGACAGCAGATGCGCGTAGCCGTAGCCCAGCAGGAGGACCGCCTGAAAGAACACGAGACAGGTGTTCCAGACTGAGGGTGAGCCGCCCAACAGCGGCAGCAGCATCTTCGCGGCCATCGGCTGGACGGTAAACAAGAGCCAGGCGCTGAGGAACAGCGTGGCGGCGTACAGCGTCAAGAGGCCGCCGGGATCTCGTCCGGCCTGTCGGGGAAGCTGGCACCCCTGGCTCATCACGGGGTGGCGGCTACTCGGCCATGGCGGTGGGCACGAAGTCCGGGGGGATCGTGTACCGCTGCCAGGTGGGCTTGATGTCGAGGATGCGGTCGATGCGGAACTGCCGGATGTCGCGGCGAAAATGGCAGTACCCTTCGAAGTACGGCTCGTTGATCGCGTAGACATCGACGCGGCGCACGCGCCGCGGCGACTCGCCG
>JACQRE010000086.1 GCA_016206585.1 Candidatus Omnitrophota bacterium
GTCCTCGGGATGGTACAATGACCACAACGCTGGCTCCCGTTCCCACGGCGGTAGGGTCAGCCACGTTCTAAACGAGTGCACGAAGGGGAGCCATTTTTCACCAAAATGAGTGCTAGACGAACTCAAAGATCGCTGTAAACGTTCTTTCTTTTAACCAGTTCGGGGAGCTTCCTTCTTGCTTGTTTGTGTCTGAACGAACCTAACCGATAGGCAAGTTCGTCGCTCAGACCCGTCACTCCTTCACTCCCGTGTCTTGCGTCCTTCTTCGACCGCTATGATAGAATGTCTTGGGGTAGGAGGAGCGGGAGCCGCCACCGAAGAGTAGAGAGAGGAGGGTAAAGGTATGGCGAAGATTGAGTCGAGAAACTTTAAGAATCCGGATGAGGTGAGGACGTTTACCAAGGGCAAAGTGGAGCTGGTCAAGTTGGGCGATGCCACGATTGGCCGCGCGACGTTTGAGCCAGCATGGCGCTGGTCCACCTGTGTCAAGCCGCTGGCCAACACCAAAAGCTGCGAGGCCGCGCACCTCGGGTACCAGGTTTCTGGCACCATGCGAATTCGCATGGATGATGGGACCGAAGTCGAATGCAAGGCAGGAGACGTCGTGCGCGTGCCATCAGGTCATGACGCGTGGGTCGTGGGCAATGAACCTGTTGTGATTGTGGATTTCCAAGGCATGCCCAATTACGCGAAAGAGGCTGCGACGCAAGCTGCGCGCTCCTGAAGAGCATCGAGTCTCAAGCCGACGTCGAGGTGGAGAGCGCTGAGGTCCTCACGTCCTCGCGTGGTGTCCCCAAGCAGGTTCAGTGTGACTCTCCACCGGGGAGCCCTATTCAAACGGCGCCATCAGCTTCGTGGTGGCGCCGTTTCGTGATCATGGTCGTATGACCCCATCGTTTCGACCGGCCTGGTGGTGTCGCGGGCCGCACGCGCAGACCCTGTGGGGAGCCCTACTCCGTCCGACCCCGCAGGTGCCGCTGCGTCGGGAGCGATGGGAGACGCCGGATGGGGACTTCTTGGACATCGATCGAGTCGAGGGGGCATCTCGCGCTCCGGTGTTGGTGGTGCTGCATGGGCTCGAGGGCTCCTCGCGATCGAAGCCGGTCCTGGGGTTGATGGCGGCGGCCTACCGCGCCGGATGGGAGGCGGTGGGGATCAACTTCCGCTCCTGCAGCGGCGAGTCCAACCGGCTGCGGCGCGCCTATCACGGGGGCGACAGCACTGAGCTTGGGTGGGTGCTCGACCGGGTGATCGCGCAGCATCCCGCGCGGTCCGTGGGCTGTGTCGGCGTGTCGCTCGGAGGGAATGTCGTGCTGAAATATCTTGGCGAGCGCGGGGCGCGCGTGCCGCCGCACGTGCGCGCGGCCGGCGCGATCTCCACCCCCTTTGATTTGGGTGTTGCGGTGCGGTATATGGAGCGCGCCGCGAGCCGGCTCTACATGCGCAACCTGGTGCGGAGCCTCAAACAGAAGACGTTGGCGAAGTTGGCGCGGTATCCGGACCTAGTGGACCCCGCGCGTCTGCGCGCGGTGCGGACCCTGGCGGAATTCGATCACCTCGTCACCGGCCCGATCCATGGGTTCCCGGACGGTCAGGCGTATTGGGACTCCTCCAGCTCCGCCAGTCATCTGGGCGCGATCCGGCGGCCCGCCCTCCTCATTAACGCCGAAGACGATCCCTTCTTTCCGGCCGGCGCCTTGCCCACACGCGCGGTGTCGGGCAACCCGGCGTTGCGGGCGGAGTTCGTCCCAGGCGGAGGCCATGCGGGATTCCTTGCCGGCGTGTGGCCGGGACGACCGGTGCCATGGGCCGAGCACCGGACGATGGCCTTCCTGCAACGCCACCTCACCCCCGCCACCTAAGAGCACCTAACACAATGCCCACAGGGCCGCGCTGGGCCCAGCCGCAAGCCGCGCCAGGCGCGAGGAGCGTGGCGTACTCCCTGGAGTACGCGAGCGACGAGCAACGCCGCGCGGCGCCGCGGATCGGCCCAGCCTCTTGTCACACTGTGGGTTGCGGCGGCAGCCGGCCATCGGCGGCGTCTCTCCTCCTCGCAGTACCACCGGGGGTACAGCTTCGTCGTCGTTCCTTGCCGCTGGCCGGCTGGCGCTCGCAACGCGACCCTGTCGGCATTGTGTTAGGTGCTCTAAGCACCGCCGTAGTCGCTCGCCCGCCCTACGCCGCGCCCCTCGTATCCCCCCGCGGCTTCTGTTATCATGAAGGCGGAACACATTCTGCAGGCAGGGCCGGGAGTGTTGTGATGACCGTCGCCGAGCTGTTCGTGAAGTGTTTGGAGAACGAGGGGGTCCGCTACGTCTTCGGCCTCCCCGGCGAAGAGACCGAGGACCTGCTCTTTGCGCTGGAGCGGTCCTCGATCCGGTTCATCCCCACGCGGCACGAGCAGGGTGCCGCCTTCATGGCCGATGTGTGGGGCCGGCTCAGCGGGCGGGCGGGGGTGTGCCTGGCGACCCTAGGCCCCGGGGCGACCAACCTCATCACCGGTGTGGCGGACGCCAACCTCGACAAGAGCCCGGTCGTGGCCATCACCGGGCAAACGACCTTAAGCCGGCTGCACAAGGAGAGCCACCAGAAGCTGGATGTCGTCAGGCTGTTCCGGCCGATCACGAAGTGGAACACCTCGATCGCCAGCCCCGACGTGGTCTGCGAGGTGGTCCGCAAGGCGTTCAAGATCGCGGAGAGCGAGAAGCCGGGGGCCACGCACGTCGAGCTGCCGGAGGATGTCGCCCAGCTGGCGGCGGATGGGCAGCCGCTCACGACGGTCCGCGTGCGCCGGCCGGACCCCGACCAGCACGCCCTGCGCGAGGCGGTGGCCCTCCTGAAGCGGGCCAAGAAGCCGCTCGTCCTGGCGGGCAACGGGGCCGTCCGCAAGGACTCCTCCGACCATCTGCGCGAGCTGGTCGGCCGGTGCCACATGCCGATCGTCCACACCTTCATGGGGCAGGGCGCCGTCTCCGATGACAGCCCGGAGTCGCTGCACACCATCGGCCTGGGGTTCCGCGACCTCGTGATGGACGCGGTGGACGCGGCGGACGTGGTGGTGACCGTCGGCTATGACGTCGCGGAGTACGCGCCCTCGGCCTGGAACCCGGCGCGGAGCAAGGCGATCATCCACATCGATTTCACGCCGGCCGAGGTCGATGCGTACTACCAGCCGGCGGTGGAGATCGTGGCGGATGTTCCGGCGAGCCTGCGGGAGCTCAACCGGCTGATGGCCGAATCCGCCTGCCCGGTGGATGCCGGCTGGTACGTGGCGGTTCGGGACCGCATCCGCACCGACATCAAGCGCTACGACCTATCGGACGGCCAGCCGTTCACCGTGCCCGGCGTGCTCAACGTCCTGCGCGCCGTCATGGCGGATGAGGACCTGCTCATCAGCGACGTGGGCAGCCACAAGCTGTGGATCGCGCGCAACTTCCCGACCCGCTGCCCCAACGGCTGCCTGATCTCGAACGGATTGGCGAGCATGGGCCTCGCCCTCCCCGGCGGCATCGCGGCCGCGCTGCACGACCCCGGCCGGCGGATCGTGGCCGCGATGGGAGACGGCGGCTTCCTCATGAACTCCCAGGAGCTGGAGACGGCGAAGCGGCTCGGCGCGGCGTTCACCGTGCTGATCTTCAACGACAACGACTACGGCCTCATCAGCTGGAAGCAGTCCATGCACCGCGGCCGCTCGACGGGCACGCAGCTCACCAATCCCGACTTCATCAAGTACGCGGAGAGCTTCGGGATTCCGGGCCGCCGCCCGACGACGCTCGCCCAGCTGCGCCGGGACCTGGCGGAGGCGCTGGCCTCGAAGACGCTCTCGGTCATCGAAATCCCCATCGATCAGCGCGTCAACGCGCAGGTGATCGACCAACTCGTCGGGGGGGCGCAGACGCGCTGACCGCCATGCCCATCACCGCCGTCAACCCGGCCACCGGCGAGGTGATCCGGTCCTATCCCGAGCTGTCCGCCCGCGAGCTGCAGGAGCGGCTCGAGCGGGCTGACCGCGCGTTCGCCGGCTGGCGGCGCACACCGTGTCGCCAGCGGGCCGGCCTCATGCGGGCGGCGGCCAACAGCCTTCGCGCGCGCCGCGAGGACCACGCGGTCCTGATGGCGCACGAGATGGGCAAGCCGGTGGCCCAGGGCCGTGCGGAAGTGGACAAGTGCGCGTGGCTGTGCGACTACTACGCGGAGCACGCCGAGCGTTTCCTGACCCCGGAACCGATCGCCACCGATGCGGCGAAGAGCTACGTGGCGTTCGAACCCCTCGGGGTCGTCCTGGCGGTCATGCCGTGGAACTTCCCGTTTTGGCAGGTGTTCCGGGCGGCCGTTCCCGCCCTGCTGGCGGGCAACGCGGTCCTCCTCAAGCATGCGGCGAACGTCCCGGCTTGCGCGCTCGCCATCGAGGAGGGGTTCCGCGCCGCCGGCCTGCCCGACGGGTTGTTCCAAACGCTGCTGGTCGGCGCAGCACGGGTGGCCAGTCTCATCGAGCACCCCCGCATCCATGCGGTCACCTTGACGGGAAGCACCCCGGCGGGCCAGGCCGTGGCCTCGAAGGCCGGCGCGATGCTCAAGAAGACGGTGCTGGAGCTGGGCGGCAGCGATCCGTACCTCATCTTAGAGGACGCCGACCTGGAACCCGCGGTCGAAGCGTGCGTCGCGTCGCGGCTGATCAACAGCGGGCAGAGCTGCATCGCCGCCAAGCGGTTCATCGTCGCCGGGTCGATCCGCGGCCGTTTCGAGGTGCTCTTTGTGGAGCGGATGCGCGCGCAGACGATGGGTGACCCGCTCCGGGAGGACGTCACCGTCGGCCCATTGGCCCGGCACGATCTGCGGGACAGCCTCCATGCGCAGGTGACGAAGAGCCTCGCCCAGGGCGCGCGGCTGCTCTTGGGCGGGACGATCCCCTCGTCGAAGGGCGCCTTCTACCCCCCCACGGTCCTGACCGATGTGCGCAAGGGCATGACCGCGTTTGACGAGGAGACGTTCGGGCCGGTGGCGGCCATCATCGGCGCAGCCGACGAGGCGCAGGCGATCCAGGCCGCCAACGATTCCCCCTTCGGGTTGGGGGCGGCGGTCTTCACGAAGGACCGCGCGCGCGGCGAGCGGATCGCCGCGGCACAGCTCGAAGCGGGCTGCTGTTTTGTGAACGCGCCGGTCCGCTCGGATCCGCGGCTCCCGTTCGGCGGCATCAAGCAGTCCGGCTACGGCCGGGAGCTGTCGAGCTTCGGCATCCGCGAGTTCGTCAACATCAAGACCGTCTACGTCGCGTAGCGCTCCTGGCA
>JACQRE010000087.1 GCA_016206585.1 Candidatus Omnitrophota bacterium
AGGCACGATCGGACCGCAGCGGTGCAGGGGACGCGCGTCAAGCCGGGAAGGACGTGGACCGGCGGCCCGACGCTGACACGCACCGGGCCGGACAAGATGGAACGCAGGAAGGGCGGGCCGGCACGCAGGCCGGCGGCGAGAGCGAGCAGACGTCCGAGCAACGCGGGCGCGCGCAGGCCGGCGCCGGTCCGCAGCAGGGCAGCCGTAGCGGTGAGGCGACCACCGCGGCGTCGCTCCAACCACAAGCCGCCTCCGGTGGCGGCCAGTCACCCGGCAACCAGGCCGCGTTGAAGGCCGAGATCCAGGAACTGCTTCAGGAGGTCTCCGGGGAGCTCAAGCAGCTGCAGGCCCAATTGGCCGTCGCGCACCCGGAGACCACTCCAGACCCAGGGACCTCGACAGATCCAGAGCTCTACGAAGCGCCGATGCCCATCAGCCCGGACGCAGGCACCCCGTTGCCGATGTCGCTTGGCACGGACACCGCTGAGACCAAGACCCCGCGTCCCGGCGGCGGGGTGGGGGAGCCGTCTGACGCCGTCTCCTCGGACGCGCCGAGCACACCGCTCGAGGAGGCCGAGCTCTCAGAGGCCCCGCTTGGAGAGCGCGCCGTCGGACGCCAGGTCGTCCCTCCGGAATACCGGGGCGTCTTTGAGCGGTTGCACCGCGACCGGACCACCACAGAGGCTGTCCCATGACCGCGCCCGCGCTTCCGCCTGAGGAGTTTCGCAAGACGGTCGCCGCGCTGCGCGAGGAGCTTGCCCGGGTGATCGTCGGCCAGGAGGAGGTGATCGAGCAGCTGCTCGTCGCCTTCTTCGCCGGCGGGCACGTGCTCCTGGAAGGGGTGCCGGGACTCGGCAAGACGCTCCTCGCCAAGTCGTTCGCGCAGACGCTGGGTCTCTCGTTCAACCGGATCCAGTGCACCCCGGACCTCATGCCCGCCGACATCCTGGGGACCCAGCTCGTCGTGGACCGGGACGGGCGCAAGGTGTTTGAGTTTTCCAAGGGGCCGGTCTTCACGCACATCCTGCTCGCCGATGAGATCAACCGCGCCACCCCCAAGACCCAGTCGGCGCTGCTCGAGGCGATGGCCGAGCAGCAGGTGACCGTCTCCGGCACGACGTTCCGGCTGGACGAGCCGTTCTTCGTCATGGCGACGCAGAACCCAATAGAAATGGAGGGCAGTCTGCCGCTTGACGAAACGGTGCTGGTGAACGGGCGGCTGGCTCGCGGGACGGAACTCCTCGCAGAAGCCAAACACGCGGGAGCGACCATCCGCGCGGCGGACGGCAAGGCGCTCTACCATCTGCCGGGCCTCTGGACGTGGACGCTGAGCCCCCACGGTGAGCTGGAGCAGCGTCCCTGCCAGGTGTACACCGTGCCCTACCAGGGTGACCTGTTCCGCGTGAAGACAAGGACGGGCCGTGAAATCCGGGTGACGGCCGAGCATCCCTTCCTGGTCAATGAACAGGGGCAGATCCGTTGGAAGCTTGCCAAGGAGCTCCAGGCGGGCGACTACCTCGTGACGCCGGGCGCGCTCCCTCAGCCTGCTGAAGAGCGCGTGGAGCTCATGACCCATCAGGAGGCTATGGAGCGGCTCGCGAAGCGTTACCGCGTCGTCCGTCATGAGGAGCTCTTGGGCATCATGGCGCGGTCTGAGCGGTTGACGCGGCCGGACCGTCTCACCGCGCGCGACCTCGACAGCCTCCGCATCGCCTCACGGCTCACCAAGCGCCAGCTTGCGCAGCGCCTCGGGCTCTCGCGGCAGGACTACTGGCAGCTCGTGCGTTTCTTCCGCAGGGGGACCTCGAATCGGCGGATCCAGTCGATGCTGGCGGGGTATTTCCATCAGCATCCCGTCGACGTGTCCGAAGTCCGTGACCTGTTCGAAAGCTGGACGATCAACTCCGTGAAGCGGTTTTCCATCACGCCGGACGTCATAGGATGGTTGGGGTTCCTCTTGTCCGACGGGACCGTCGGGCGAAGCGCGGTCGCGGCGTTTCAGAAGAACTACCCAGAGGCCCTGGATGCGTTTATCCGCACCACGACGGAGCAGATCGGGACCAAGATCAGCGACATTCGACACACTCCAGGCGGACGGGCGGTGTGGATCCGGTCTAAGCCGCTGGCGGACTACCTCCGGTTACGGTTCGGGGTGACCCGCTCAGGCATCATCCCTCCGTGGATGGTGAGCCTGCCGCAGGAGCACCGGCGCACGTTTCTACGGTACTTCATCAGCTTGGAGTCTCATTGCGACCCCCTTCGCCGCCGGATCACGTTCGTGCAGAAACGGAAGCAGGCCGTGAACGTCATCATGCACCTGCTCCTCCTCGAAGGCATCATCTCGTGGGCGAGGAAGCGGCCGACGATCTATGAACTGAAGATCCAGGGCGAGGACTTCCAGAAGTTCCTCGACCAGGTGGGCTGGATCGAACGCCACGTGGTCGAGCGCGCGCAGCGCCAGTGGTCGGATGGCCGGTCGTCGAATGGGCACGACTACTCGCCGTTTCGAATCGTGCCGGTTCCGCCACAGGACCTGGTTCGCATCTGCGACCTCCTGGGGATTAACTCGTTCCACTTTGGCAGCAAGAGGGGCATCGTCTCGCAGGCGAAGCTGCGGCAGCTCATCACCGACGTCCAGCATGAAGTCGACCTTCGCCAACGTGAAGATCTGGAGGCGCTGGTCTCGCAGAATCCTCGGAAGGCCGCCCGGCTCTGCGGCCTCTCGCTCCCCGACATTGCGGAAGGCATTGGAATCTCCAACGACGTCGTCTGGAAAACCTACACCGCTCCAGCGGACCACGGTCACCCCGCCGTCTCGACCTACATCAAGCAGCAATTTACGAACCGCATTGCCGAGGTGCAGCGTTTGACGGCGCGTCTGGAGCGCCTCACGCAAGTGCATTATGACAAGATTGTGAACGTCACCACGCGGCCCTATGCCGGCCAGGTGTTCGGCCTGACGGTGCCAGGCTCTCAAAACTACCTGGCGGGCTTCGGGGCCTGCGGCATCAGCCACAACACCTTCCCACTCCCCGAGGCACAGCTGGACCGGTTCCTCTTCAAGATTTTCATCGGATACCCCTCCTCCGAGGAGCTATCGCGGATCATCCGGCAGACGACGGCGGCCGAGACGCCGTCGGTGCAGCAGGTCCTGCCGCCGCGCGAGGCGCAGGGGTGGATTCTCCGCGCCCGCCGGCTCGCCCGCGAGGTGCTGGTGGCGACGCCGCTCGAGGAGTACATCGTCCGGCTCGTGGACTCGACGCGGCCCAGCGACGATGGCGCCGCGAGCCCGGCCACGCGCTTCCTGCGCTACGGGGCCTCACCACGAGGCGCGCAGGCGATCCTCTTGGGCGCGAAGGTGAGGGCCCTGCTGCACGGACGGGTCAACGTCAGCGTGGACGACGTGGACCGGGTCCTGTTGCCGGCGCTCAACCACCGCGTCGTCCTCTCGTTTGAGGCCGAGGCGGACAAGCGGACCGCCCCCGACATCCTCACCGAACTCACCGCACCCCTGCGGAAGGACGCGCTCGGCTCGACGCGCGCGGTGTAGAGCACCGCCAGCCTCACGCGACCTCGATGACGCCGACGACGACGTGGTTGACCCCCAGCTTCATCAATCGGTTGGAGACGCTCGAGCTCTCCGTGAAGTGGGTCCGGGCCGGCCACAAGCTCGGCGGCCGATTCCCCATCAACCGCCGCGGGTCGTCGGTGGAGTTCGCCGATTACACCTCCTACTCCCCAGGCGATGACATCCGGGCCATCGACTGGAATCTCTACGCGCGCCTGGACCGGTTGTTCGTGAAGACCTACAAGG
>JACQRE010000088.1 GCA_016206585.1 Candidatus Omnitrophota bacterium
GGTCCGGAGGGCGGGACCATCAGCGTCGGGCCGCACCGGCTGTCTATTCCGGAAGGCGCGCTAAGCGGCTGGGTAAAGATCACCGCGACGGCCCCCTCGGACACGGTCAATCACGTCCATTTCGAGCCTGAGGGCCTGGAGTTCAGGAAATGGGCGTCGCTCACGATGAGCTACGCGAATTGCGATGTCCTGTCCTCGCTGCTGCCGAAGCAGATCGTGTACACGTCGGACGACTTGCTCACGATTCTCGAGGTGCTCAAGTCGATTGACCTCCCGCTGGACCAGACCGTCACCGGCAGGCTTAAGCACTTCTCAGAATACGCGATGGCGTGGTAGCCGCCATGACTCCAGCAACGACGTTCACCCGGCCCTCGGGCCCCCTGCTTCGACCCGTGCGCGCCGCCGCGGACTTGGTCCACGACGCGCGCGAGCGCGAGCGCGGGGGCTGCATCCCCGAAGCGATCGAGTGCTATGAGGCGGCGATCGTGCAGGCGGAGCGGGCCGGTGAGCACACGGTATTGGCTGAGGCGCTGCGGCGCCTGGCCGTCTTGAGGCATCATCGCGACGAGTGCGAACAGGCGCGGGCGTTGTGCGAGCGGAGCCATCGGGTGGCGCTGGAGATCGGTCACGCGTTACTCGCGGCTGAGGCGCTCAACAGCCTGGGCGCCATGCTGGTTTGCGAGGGTCGCTTCGAGCAGGCCCGAGAGACGTTCCTCCGGGCGCTCGAGTTGGGAAGCTTCGATCGCATGCTGAGCGCGCGGGTGGATCAGAACCTCGGTGTGCTGGCGAACATCCAGGGCGAGTTGGACGAGGCCATGACGCGTTACGGCAACTCGCTAGAGGCGTATCGGGCGCTGGGCGATGAGCACGGGTGTGCCGTGGCGTACCATAATCTTGGCATGGTGAGCGCCGATCGTGAGCTTCTCCAGGACGCCGAGCGTTATTTCGGCCAAAGCCTGGAGATCGCCGAGCGCGTCGGCGACGTCCACCTTCAGGGACTCTGTCGGATGAACCACGCCGAGGTGCTGGTTGCCCGACAGCGGTTCGAGGACGCCCGCCACAACGCCGAGGAGGCCCTTGCCTTGTTCGACCAACTGGGCACTCGGGGGCTCAAGGCGGACGCCTATCGGGTCATCGGTGTGGTGTACCGCGAGACCGGCCGGCTGGTCTTGGCCGAATCGCGGCTCCGCTCGGCGATCGAGCTCGCGGTGGCCCGGGGATCGGTGTTGAGCCAGGCCGAAGCCTCGCGTGAGCTAGCGTTGGTCTACCAGGCGATGGGCCGCAACCAGGAAGCACTGTCGCTGCTGAACGCCGCGCACCGGCTGTTCCATCGTTTGGACGCCCGCAAGGACCTGGTCAACGTCGACGCCAAGGTCGCGGAGCTCGAGAACACCTACCTCGCCGTGGTGCGCGAGTGGGGCCAGTCCATCGAGTCGAGCGACACCTACACCTTTGGGCACTGTGGCCGCGTGGCGGAGAACGCCCTGGCCGTGGCGCAGGCACTGGGCCTGGACGAGAGCGAAGTCACCACCATTCGGCTGGGCGCCTATTTGCACGACGTGGGTAAGGTCAAGGTGCCGCACGAGATCCTGAACAAGCCGGGCCGGCTCACGGACGACGAGTTCGAGGTGATCAAGATGCACCCGGTCTGGGGGATGGAGCTGCTGGCGAACGTGGAGTTCCCCTGGGACTTGAAGCCCATCATTCGCTGGCATCACGAGAAGTACGACGGGAGCGGCTATCCCGACCGGCTCATGGGCGACGAGATCCCCCTCTCGGCGCAGATCGTGGGGATCGCGGACGTATTCGATGCGCTCACCACCACCCGGTCCTACCGGGGAGCGATGTCGGCCCAGCAGGCGGTCTCAGAGATCACCCGGTGCCGCAACTCGTGGTCACCGGCCGTGTATGAAGCGTTCATGAAGGTCGTAGGCGAGCCGGCGCTGGCCGCGGAGCAGCGGCAGGAGCTGGCGGCCTAAGTCGTTCGAGCGAAGCGAAGACAGGGAA
>JACQRE010000010.1 GCA_016206585.1 Candidatus Omnitrophota bacterium
AGCAGCCGCAGGAGCTTCTCCGCATACGCGCTGGAGATGCCCTCCTTGGCGGCGATCTCTTTGACGCTGACCACCTGGCCCTGCGGGGCCCGGGCCAGCTGCAGGAGACAGCGCAACCCATACTCCTCCTGGGCGGTGATCTTCATCCCCCCACCTGGTTGGCGTCGCCGTAGGCGACGCGGGTCGCCAGCCCCTCCACCACTTGAGCACCAGTTGCCTGGCGACCGGCCGCTGGCCCACAACCAGGTGGGGGGATCATCCTACCCTCTACGCTACTATAATATGACTTTCTTGTCAAGATTACTGCGGCTGGAAACGGAGGGGGGAAAACGGGGTGAGATCGAAAGCGGAGCGGCCGCGCAGGATGAGCTCGGCCATCGCCTGGGCCGTCGTGGGGGCCAGGAGGATGCCGTGGCGGAAATGGCCGGTCGCCACGTAAAGCCCCTCCACCGGCGTGCGGCCCAGAATGGGTAGTTTGTCCGTCGTCGTGAGCGGCCGCAGGCCGGCCCACGAATCGATGAGCGCGCACTGGTCGAAGGCGCGGCTGAGCTTCCGCAGCCCGCAGAGGATGGCGTGGATGCCCTCGAGCGTCAGCGCCTTGTGAAAGCCGGCCCGCTCCAGCGTCGAGCCGACCACCAGGCGCCCGTCCCGCCGCTGCACCACATAGGCCCCGGACGACATCACCGCATGGCGCACCAGCCGCTTGGGGCCAAGGAACGCCAGCATCTGGCCGCGCACCGGCTCCACCGGAAGCCGCAGGGGAAAGGTGTCGCCCAAATCCGCCCAGCTGCCCAGGCAGTTGACCACGACCGGCGCCTCCAGGGCTCCCCGATCCGTCTCCACTCCGCGCACCGTCCGGTCACGCACGACGAGCCGCCGGACCGCCGTCCGCTCCTGCAGCGACACCCCGGCCTTCCGGCACGCGGCGGCGAGGGCTTCCATCAGCCGCACGTTGTCCACCTGCGCTTCCATCGGAAAATGGAAGCCGCCGCGGATCTTGCCGTCGATGACCGGCTCGTGCCGGCGCACCTCCTTCGGCGACCACTGGTCGACGCGCACGCCCTGCGCGCGCTGCCAGCGCGCCTGCCGCTTCATCGCCTGCTCCTCCCGGCCGCTCAGCACCAGGTGGAGGATCCCGTCGACGTGAAACCCGACGCAGATGCCGGAGCGCCGCTCGAGATGCTCGACCCACCGCGGGTACATCCGTCTGGCGGCCCGGCAGAACTCGAACAGCGGGCCCGGCGCTGGGAGGTCGACCTGCGCGGCGAGGATCCCCGCGGCGGCGTTGGAGGCTTCAGAGCCGACGGTGCCCCGCTCGACCACGGCGATGCGCTGGCCGCGCCGGGCCAGCTCCTCGGCGAGTGCCGTGCCGATGATCCCGCCGCCTAAGACAATGGCATCGTAAGGCATCTCACGCCTGTGTGGGGCTACCTACGGGCTGCTGACGGCGAGCGGCTCGCGCTGGAGGAACCGCGCGGGCACGAAGGAAGCCAGGTACACGGCGCCTTCGAGGTAAAACGACACCCCGGCCTGGGAGGCTTCGCGCGCGAGCACGCGGATCACGGCGGGCTGTTCGGTTTTCCTCCGGGCGATCGACAGCGCTTCCTCGGCCGCCACGCTCAAATGCAGCATCCGCCGGTCGACGGGACTGAGGCCGCCGTCCAAGAGCGCCTCGAGGCGCGCGGCCTCCGTGCCGTAGTACAATTGCGGCGGCGGCTCCACCGGCGGCCCGACCGGCTCAACGGGAATCGAGTGGCCGTAGCGGGCGCGCACCAGGCTGCCGGCCAGCTCGAACCGGGCGGAGCCGCTGGAGGCGATCAGATCCTTCAGCTGATCCACGCTGAGGTCCGGGTAGCGTCGCTGCGCGATCTTCATGAATTCCTCGACGTTGACGTAGCCGTGCCGGTCGATCTGGAGACCGTACCGCTCCGGGTTGTGCCGCAGGACGTAGGCCATCCAGCGGCTGAACCGCTCCGCGTTAAACTCATACGGAATCATGGGTGTATGGGTGTAGTATAATGGGCTGTTTGTCACAGCACAAGGAGGGACGCATGGCGCTCGACAAGGCCAAGATCGTCCAGTTGATGAACGCGGGGTTGGAGATGGAGTATGCGAGCCAGATCCAATACCTGACGCAGGCGGCGATCACGACCGGCCCCTACGCGGAGGGGCTCATCGCCCGGTTCAAGGAGATCGCCGGGGACGAGATGGAGCACGCCGAGATCCTGCGCATCCGCATCGCGGCACTTGGCGGCACCCCGACGACGAAGGTGGGCGACATCCAGATCCACAAGGACTCGCTCCAGGCGGTCAAGATCAACCTGAAGTACGAGCGGGACACCGTCGAGTTCTACCGGAAGATCCTCAACCTCATCCCCCATGATGAGGTCATCCTCTACGAGGCGATCGAACACGTCCTCCAAGACAGCCAGGAACATGTGGAGGAATTGGAGAGACTCGTGGGAAAGTAGAATTGCGCGTAGCTATCAGCGTTCAGCCGTCAGCTATCAGCAAGTGCAAAAGCAAAGCGCCTGGAGAATGATCTCCAGGCGTTTTTGGTTCTTGCTGAAGGCTGATAGCTGACAGCTGATAGCTAAGCCATTACTCCGCTACTGCTTCCACCCCGGTGATCTCCGGCACCTCCGCGCGAATCGCCCGCTCGATGCCCATCTTCAGGGTCATCATCGAGGACGGGCAGCCGGAGCACGCGCCGACGAGCCGCAGCTTGACCAGGCCGTTGTCCACACCGACGAGCTCGATGTCGCCGCCGTCCATCTGCACCGCCGGACGGCTCCGATTAATGACCTTCTCGACTCGGTCTTTCATGGTGACCTCCTGGACGTTACGCATCCGCCTGGTAGTATAGCACGGCCGAGGTGGGCTTTGACCGTCTTCCCGATCGCCGCCGGGCTCTCAATGATCGTCGCCCCGGCATCCCGGAGGACCGCGCACTTCTCCGCGGCGGTGCCCTTGCCGCCGGCGATGATCGCTCCGGCGTGGCCCATCCGCTTTTCCTTCGGCGCCATCTTGCCGGCGACGAACGCGAAGACCGGCTTGCGGATCCGCGCCTTGATGAGGGCGGCCGCTTCCTCCTCCTCCGTGCCGCCGATCTCCCCGATGAGCACGACCGCCTTGGTCTGCGGATCGGCTTCCAGGAGCGGCAGGAGGTGGACGAAGCTCGATCCCAGCACCGGGTCGCCGCCGATCCCGATGCACGTCGACTGGCCCAGCCCCGCCTCGGTGAGCTGATACACCGCGTCGTACGTCAGCGTGCCGCTCCGGGAGAGCACGGCCACCGCACCCGGCGTGTGGATGTAGCCGGGCATGATGCCGACCTTGCACTGGCCCGGCGTGATGAGACCCGGGCAGTTGGGGCCGATGAGCCGGCTGGCGGCGCCCTCAAGCCGCTTGCGAACCCTCACCATGTCCAGCGTGGGGACGCCCTCGGTAATGACGACGATGAGCGGCAGCTTCGCCTCGATCGCTTCGAGGATCGCGGCGTAGGCGAACTGCGCGGGCACGAAGACCGCCGTCGCGTTGGCCCCGGTCTGCGTGACCGCCTCCTGCACGGTGTTGAACACGGGGACCCCGTGCACCTGCGAGCCGCCCTTGCCCGGTGTGACGCCGCCTACCACCGCCGTCTGATACTCGAGCATCTTCTCGGTGTGGAAGGCGCCGGCCTGGCCTGTAATGCCCTGAACCAAGAGTCTCGTATTTCGATCAACTAGAATGCTCATTTTCAATCATCGTGTAACGTTTAACGTTTAACGTTTAACGTTAAACGTTACACGGCGCGTGTTAATTCCACTACTCTTCGGGCGGCGGCGGCCAGCTCGTCGACGCTGATCACATTGAGCCGCTTGGCCTGCGTCAGCAGGCGGCGCCCTTCCTCGACGTTGGTGCCCTGCAGCCGCACCACGATGGGCACCTTCACCTCGAGCTGCTGTGTGGCGTTGAGCAGCCCCTGCGCGATCCAGTCGCAGCGCATGATGCCGCCGAAGATGTTCACCAGGACCGCCTTCACGCGGGCATCGGCGAGGATGATGGCGAACGCGTTGGTCACCTGCTCGACGTTCGCGCCGCCTCCGACGTCCAGAAAATTCGCCGGCTCGCCGCCGGAGAGCTTGATGATGTCGTTCGTCGCCATGGCCAAACCCGCGCCGTTCACCAGACAGCCGATCGTGCCCTCCAGCCCGACGTACGAGATCCCGATGCGGCCCGCTTTCAGCTCCAGCGGATGCTCCTGGCTCTCGTCCCGCATCGCGGCCAGCTCGGGATGGCGGAACAGCGCGTTGTCATCGAGCGTGACCTTGGCGTCGAGCGCCGCGAGCTGGTCCTCCTCCGTGATGACGAGCGGGTTGAGCTCCACCAGCGAGGCATCGTGTGATTCGGCGAGTTTCCAGAGGGCGCGCACGATCTCCCCGCACACCACCGCCTGCTCACCGGCGCACCGGAACGTGTCGGCGATCCGTGAGAGGGTCGCCTCCGGCACGCCCGCCGCGATATCGACCGGCTCCCGGATGATGGCCGACGGCTCGGCCGCGGCGACCTCCTCGATGTCCACGCCGCCCCGCCGGCTGGCCAAGAGCACCGGCTGCGCGTGGAACCGGTCGATGGTCAGCGCCAGGTAGAGCTCGCACTGAACCGCCAGACGTTCATCGAGCAGGACCGCCGACACCGGCAACCCTTCCGGACCCGTCTGTTTGGTGACCAGCCGGCGGCCCAGCAGCGTGGCGGCCTGTGCGGCGGCTTCCTCGGCGCTGGCCGCGACGAGCACCCCGCCCGCCTTGCCGCGTCCGCCGGCGTGGAGCTGGGCCTTCACGTTGCAGACAAATCCCGTCCCGCCCCGGCATTGCCGCTTGAGCTCATCGTAGGCCTTGGCGGCTTCCGGCGGCGTCTTGGCGATCGCGCCGCGCGGGATCGGGATGCCGACGGAGGTCAAGAGCTGTTTCGCCTGGTATTCGTGCAACTTCATTGGGAATGATCACTTTCGATGGTCGAGGGGGACGAATTTCAACTCGCGGGGGCCGATGTAGAGCGCGAGCGGCCGGATGAGCCGGTTGTCCGCCGCCTGTTCCAGGACGTGGGCGGACCAGCCGACCATCCGGGCGCACGCGAACATCGTGGTGAAGAGCTCCGTCGGGATGCCGAGGTAGTGCAGGAGGGAGGCGGAGTAGAAGTCGACGTTGATGTAGAGCTTCTTCGCCTGCCAGACCGCCTCCTGGAGCCGCTCGGAGATGTCGAACCACCTCGTCTCGCCCACCGATTCGCCGAGCCGCTTGGCGATCTCTTTCAGATGCTTCGCCCGGGGGTCCGCGCCCTTATAGACGCGGTGGCCGAACCCCATGAACCGCTTGTGATCGGCGAGCGTGCGCTGCACGTAGTGCTCGATCTGCTCGACGCTGCCGATCTCCGTCAGCATCTCCATCGCCTTGCGGTTCGCCGCGCCGTGCAGCGGGCCCTTCAGCGAGCCGACCGCGGCGGTGATGGCGGAATAGTAGTCGGACTGCGTGCCGGTCACCGTCCGGGCCGTGAAGGTGGAGGCGTTGAAGCCGTGGTCAGCCAGGAGGATGAAGTACGCATCGAGCGCCCGCGCCTGCAACGGCGTGGGTTCCTTGCCGTGCAACAAATAGAGGAAGGTGGCCGCCTGTCCGACTCCCGGTGTGGGGCTGAGGAGCGGCTGGCCGGCCCGGTGGCGGCCGATGGCCGCGACGAGCGTCGGGATGACGGCGATGGTGCGCACCGCCTTGCGCTTGATCGATTCGAGCGACGTGTCGTTCTCCGACGGGTCGAGTACCCCCATCAGCGAGACGAGCGAACGCAGCGTCGCCATGGGGCCCGCGGCCTTCGGCAGCGTCTGGAGAAACGCCGTGAGCGGCGGATCCATCGCGCGCTGCGACTCGAGCTGCGTCGTCCACTCCGCCAATTGGGCCCGCGTGGGCAGCGCCCCGAAGAGGAGGAGGTAGCCGACCTCCTCGTAGGACGCCCGGCCGATGAGCTCGTCGATGTGGTAGCCGCGATAGATGAGCTGGCAGCGGTGGCCGTCGACGTCGGAGATGGACGTCTCGCCGGCCACGACACCTTCCAGCCCCTTGCGCACCTGCTCCGGTTGTGTGGCCTGTTCGCTCATTTGGCGGATGCCTGCACCGCGGCCAGATTCCTGATGCCGTCGCTAACCTGTTTTGCCGAAGCGGCGAGGGCGGCGCGTTCCTCCGTAGTCAACGGCAGCTCGACGACCCGCTCGATCCCCGCGGCGCCGAGCTGGACCGGCACCCCGATGCACACCCCGCGCAGCCCGTACTCCCCGTCCAGCCAGGCGCAGGCCGGCAGCACCGCGTGGCGGTCGCGCAGGATCGCTCCGGCCATCTCCACGACGCTGCTCGCCGGCGCGTAAAAGGCGCTGCCCTGCTTGAGCAGGGCCACGATCTCGGCCCCGCCGTCCTTCGTGCGCTGGAGGATGCCTTCGAGCTCCCCGGGCGGCAGCCGCGTCGTCACCGGCTCGCCGTGGACGGTGATCGAGCTCGTGAGCGGCACCATCAGGTCGCCGTGCGAGCCGAGCACCATGCCCTGCACCGCCGTCGGGGGCACCGACAACCGCTGCGCGATGAACGCGCGCAGCCGCGCGCTGTCCAGCACGCCCGCCATCCCCATCACGCGCTGCCGCGGAAACCCGCTGCGCTGCAGCGCGAGGGCGACCATGAGGTCGAGTGGGTTCGTGACCACGATGAGCACCGCCTCCGGCGCGGTTTTCGCGACGCGCTCGGCGACCGGGCCGATGATGTTCGCGTTGGCCGCGAGGAGGTCCTCGCGGGACATGCCCGGCTTGCGGGCGAGGCCCGCCGTGACGATCACGATCCGGCTGCCCGCCAGGGCGGCGACATCGGTCGTGCCGCGGACCGAGCCGCCGAAGCCCTCGACGGGAGCCGACTGGCTCATGTCCAGCGCCTTGCCCTGCGCGAGCCCCTCGACGACGTCGATGAGCGTGACATCGGCCAGCCCCTTGAGGGCGAGCAGATGCGCGGTGGTGGCGCCCACTTGTCCGGCGCCGATGACGGTGACGTGCGGCAAGGTCATTGGCGGATGCGCGGGGGGAGGCTGGAAGCGGTTATCCGTGCTGGAGCAGCCGCAGCCCCAGCCACATCAGGCCGGCGCCGGCCACGGTCCAGCCGAGCCAGACGCCAAGGGCTGAGAGCCAGCGGATGCCGGCGGTGAGCGCGGAGAAGCCGTCAAGAAACCATGCGTCCCAGCCATCCAGCGTCGCTGGCGAGAGGGAAACCGTTCGGTGGTGCGTCCTGTGGGCGGCCCGGAGTGCGTGACGCGCCACAAGCGCACCCACGCCGGCCGAGATCAGCCCCATGACAATCAACAACACACTGACAATCCCGATCGCCATACCATGCAACCAGTTGCGTCAACGACAACCCCGCGACGCCCCAGTCTAGCAGAGCCCCCCGGCAGCGTCAACCATCCGCTGTGCTGTGTTGCCATTCATGCGACGCATCAGGCATGCTTATTGGTAGTGCGCGCGTCCCCCTTCCAGGGGAAGGGGGACGGGTCTGTGCGTCCAAGTCAGGAGGTCCGGCATGCGGGATCGAGAATCCGGGTTCGTGCTCCTGGCGGTCCTCGTCGTGCTGCTGGGCACCATTTCGCTCAGCGCGGCCGGGCTGTCCCGCTCGCTGCTGGAGCTCACCGCCGCGGAGCGGTTCATCGACAAGCAGCAGGCGTTCCAGCAGGCCGAGGCGGCGGTCGATGACGCGCTGGCGACCCTCACGGCAACCCCCACCCTGACGCTGCCCTACACCATGCCGACGAGCACGACGACCAGCAGCGCGGTGCTGGGCTCGAAGACCTACACGATCATGGATCTGGGCAATCGCATCGCCCGGATCACCGCCAGCGGCTCCTCCGACGGGAATGTCTCGCAAACGATCGAGGTCGTGGTCCAGCTGCCTGCCTCCGAGCCGTTCCAGCAGGCGATCTTCGGCGACGCGGGTCTCCAGGTCAACAAGGACACCGTCGTGGACAGCTACAACTCCACGCTGGGCGCCTACACGCCGGCTCCCGCCACCGGCAACCGCTCCGATCACGCCGATCTGCGCACGAACAGCACCGACGTGGACGCGGTCTCCATCCATCAAGACACCGTCATCAACGGCGACGTGATCGTCGGCGCGGGCGGCACCCCCTCCGTCGTCATCAACAATGCGGGGACGATCACCGGCGATCAGACCGCGGCGGGCAGCAACTTGGCACTCGACCCCATCACGGTCCCGCCCGGCTCGCCCTGCGGCTCGTCGCTCACGGTGCTGGATGGGCAGACGGTCACGCTGGACGTCGGCTCGTTCTGCCACTCCAGCGTCAGCATCGGCGACGGCGGGCGGCTCATCCTCAACGGCGACGGGCAGATCACGCTGGGCGACAGTGCGGCCACCGACCTCAACATCCCGGCAAACGCCACGCTGGAAATCACCGGCCAGGTGACGCTCGTCACGGAGGAGGTCAACCTGACCCACTGGCTCGACCTGACCGGCTCCGGCGCGAAACTCGACCTCTACGTGACCCACTCGATGTCCATGGAAGGCGTCATCAACACGAGCACCGACCCGACCAAGCTGCTGATCCTCTACGATGGCACCGACAAGCTCACGATGACGAAGGACGGCGACTTCTACGGGGCGATCTACGCGCCGAATGCCAAGGTGGAGTTCAATAAGGACGGGAACTTCTACGGAGCGGTCGTCGCGCAGTTCTTCTACATGAAGAAAGACGGCGGCTTCCATTTCGACGAAGCGCTTCTCGACACCCCGATATCCAGCAACTCCAACGACGCCGCCGAAATCCTCTCCTGGCGCCAACCGTAAGACCCCCGCTTCCGCCGCACAAGTCACCGGCCCGCCTCCCTTGCCCGCTCCACCTCACATGAGGCATGCTTGTAAGTAGTGGGCGCGTCCCCCTTCCAGGCGAAGGGGGCGGGTCTGTGCGTCCAAGTCAGGAGGTCCGGCATGCGGGATCGAGAATCCGGGTTCGTGCTCCTGGCGGCCCTCATGGTGCTCATCGGCGCGGTCTCGCTCGGCGCCGCGGGGCTGTCCCGCTCGCTGATCGAGATGACCGCCGCGGAGCGGTTCATCGACAAGCAGCAGGCCTTCCAGCAGGCCGAGGCGGCGGTCGACGACGCACTGGCCACCCTCACCGCGGATCCGAACCTGGCGCTGCCCTACACGATGCCCACGAGCACGACGACCAGCAGCGCGGTGCTGGGCTCGAAGACCTACACGATCACGGATTTGGGCAACAGCCGCCGGCGGCTCAGCGCCACCGGCACGATGACCGGCGGCGTGGCCCAGACCATCGAGGTGGTCGTGGAGGTGCCGGCTCCGGCGCTCTTTCAGCAGGCGCTGTTCGGAGAGGACAACCTCCACATCCACCAGGGCATCCTCATCGACAGCTACGACTCCACGCTGGGTGCCTACACGCCCGCGCCCGACACGACCAACCGCAACGCCAACGGCCACCTGCGGACCAACAGCACCGATCCCGGCGCCATCCAGCTCGACCAGAACGTCCACATCGCGGGTGACGTACTCGTCGGGTCCGGCGGGGTACCCTCGGTCGTGATCCAGCAAGCCTCTGGCGTGCAGATCGACGGCCAGCCGGACGACATGAGCAACCTGACGCTGACCGCCATCGAGACGCCGCCCGGCACGCCGTGCGGCAGCGCGCTGACCATCCCCCAGGGCACGACGCAAACCATCGACATCTCGGGCGGGTTCTGTTACTCCAGCGTCACCGTGGAGAAAAACGCGAGCCTGACGATCACCGGAGACGGCCAGATCACCCTGGGAGATAACGCGGCCACGGACCTCAGCGTTGCCACTGACGGCGCGCTCGAATTCACCGGAACCGTCACCGTGGTCGCCCAGGAGATCGATCTCAACGCCCTGCAATTGGACGCCGCCGCGAAGTTGACCGTGTACGCCGCCTCCAGCCTGGAGATGCGCGGCGTGATCAACGCCAGCGAGGACCCGAAGACGCTGTCCATCCTCTACTCCGGCACGGATGCCATCGATCTCGGCCAGGATTCGGCGTTCTATGGCACGATCTACGCCCCCGACGCGGAAGTGGACCTGCACCAGTCCGGGGATGTGTACGGCGCGATCATCGCGAAGTCGGTCAAGTTCGACCAAGGCGGGCGCCTCCACTTTGACGAAGCCCTGATGACCATGAACGTCGATGGATCCACCGGCAGTCAGCCGCGCATCATCTCTTGGCGCCAGCCGTAAGCCGTTGACACCTCTGTCGTCTCCCCGCATACTACTGGCATGATGGTTCGCGGCCTGCCGTTACCCTGCCTGCTGTGCACGGCCCTCCTCGCGGTGTTCATCCCCCACGCGTCCGCGCAGCCGCAGACGCTGCGCGGAGAGATCGTCGATCCGGCGGCCTATCTCAAGACGGGCGAACACGGTCCGGAGCGGGAAGAGCTCACCTACGAAGCGGTGGACGGCGGGCAGACCCTCGCCCTGCTGGAGGAGCGCACGAACGCGCTGTACCTGTTCCTGGCTGAGGAGCCGGGCGAGGATCCGAACGAGCTGGCGTACGACTACGTCAACCGGCAGGTCACGGTCGTCGGGCAGGTCTTCGAGCGCAGCGGCCTGAAAGGGATCATCGTCAGTTCGATCGCGCCCGCCGCCGCAGACCCGACCCCGCCGTCCGCGGCCGCCCCCGCTCCGGCCAACTAACCGGCCGACCTCAAGCGCGCGATCCGGACGCGCGGCAGCAACCGGCGCACGTCCTTCCGATGGCACAGCTCCGTGCCCGGCGTCATCGCCGCCGCCGACCCGCAGGCGACGCCTGCGCGCAACGCCTCGACCGGCGAGCGGCTGCGCAGCCACTCCACCACGAACCCCGCCACCAGGGAGTCGCCGGCTCCGACCGCTGAACGGACCCTGACCGCCGGCGGACGCGCCATCCACATCTCGCCGGTGGCCCGGCAGGCGAGCATCGCCCCGTCCTCCCCCATCGACACGACGGCCAGCTCCGGGCCGCGCGCCAGCAGCTCCCGTGCGGCCCGCACAACGCGGGCCTCTGTCGTGAGCCGGAACCCGACGAGCGTTTCCGCCTCCTGGCGGTTGGGTTTGATGAGCCAGGGCCGTGCGGCCAGCCCGCGCCGCAACGGTTCGCCGGAGGCATCGAGCACGGTCAGGCACTGGCGTTGCCTCGCGGCGCGGAGCCACTGAGCGTAGACCGCCGCGGCCACGCCGGGCGGCAGGCTGCCGGAACACACCACGCACCGGGCCGTCGCCGCGGCGCGCAGGAGAAGCCGTGCTAGCTGCCGCAGCGACGCGGCGGGCACCGCCGGGCCGGCGGTATTGAGCTCGGTGAGCGCTGGCGGCCGGACGGTGCGGATCTTGTAGTTGTTGCGCGTGCGGCCCGGGATGGGCACCAGCGTGTGGGGGATGGCCAGACGGTTCAGCAGCTGCCGGAGGATGAGCCCGTCTTCTCCGCCGGCGACGCCGAGTGCCAGGGTGCGCCCGCCCAGCTCACGCACCACGCGCGAGACGTTGATCCCCTTCCCGCCCGGATAGCGGGTGAAGCCGCTGGCCCGGTTCAGCTCCCCGACGCGCAGGGCGGGCAGCTCGATCCACTCATCGAGCGAGGGGTTGAGGGTGACGGTGATGATCATGGAGGGCGCGTTCGTAGACGTCGGCGTAGGCGCGGGCTGACCGGCCCCACGAGAAGTCCTGCCGCATCCCGGTCTGCATGAGCAGCGTCCAGAGCGGGTGGTCGTTGAACGCCGTGACGGTCCGCTTGACCGCCTCGAGGAGGGCCCGCGAGGAGTGCTCCTCGAACACGAAGCCGGTCGC
Source organism: Candidatus Omnitrophota bacterium (assembly GCA_016206585.1). Classification (GTDB taxonomy): domain Bacteria; phylum Omnitrophota; class Gorgyraeia; order Aquiviventales; family Aquiviventaceae; genus JACQRE01. The sequence goes on from JACQRE010000010.1 coordinate 11,862, forward strand.
GGTCTTCGAGGCCTTGGCCGCGGGCGTCACATCCACGACGGTGTCCGCGAGCCCGCCGACCCGGCGGACGATCGGCACCGTCCCGAAACGCATGCTGTACATCTGGTTGAGGCCGCAGGGTTCGAACCGGGACGGCATGAGGAACGCATCCGCGCCGGCCTCGATCTGGTGGGCGAGCGCGTTGTCGAACGTCAGGTTGACCGCCAGGCGGTCCGGGAATCGCTTCGCGAGCCGCTCCAGCTGCTGGTGGTAGACTGGATCGCCGGTGCCGAGGATCACGAGCTGGACGGGCAGCTTCATGAGCTCCTCCATCGCTCCCACCAGCAGGTCGATGCCCTTCTGCTCGGCGAGCCGCTGGATCATGCCGATGAGCAGATCGTGCTGCTCCGGCAGCCGCTGGCTCTGTTGCAGCGCGAGCTTGCACAGCGACTTGCCCGCCCGCTCCTCCACCGCGTAGCGCGCGGCGAGGTGCGGATCGGTCTGCGGGTTCCACTCCTCCACGTCGATGCCGTTGAGGATCCCCGTGAGATCCTCGCGCCGGGCGCGCAGCAGCCCGTCGAGCCCGCAGCCGAACTCCGCCGTCTGGATCTCCTGCGCGTAGGTCGGGCTGACCGTCGTGATGCCGCGGGCGCCGATCAACCCGCCCTTGAGGCAGTTGACCTGCCCGTAGAACTCCAGCCCATCGATGGCAAAGAGCGGCTCCGGCAGCTGCGTAAGCCCCCACTGCTCCCGTGGAAACAATCCCTGATAGGCCAGGTTGTGCACGGTGAACACCGGGGCCATCGAGGCGAAGAAGGGCTCCTGCCCCAGCGGCCCGCGGGCCAGATGCGCGCACGCCAGCGCAGCCTGCCAGTCATGGCCGTGGACGACCTCGGGCTGCCAGCGCAGGGAGGGCAGCATCCGGAGAGACGCCTGCGCGAAGACGCTGAAGCGCGTCAGGTTGTCCGGGTAGTCCTTGCCCCGTTCCTGGTAGAGCCCGTCCCGGTCGAAGAGTGCGGCGCTTTCGATGAAATGGACCGTGACCGCGCTCTTGGGCAGCGTCGCGGTCCAGACACGCGCCTCGATCCGCCGGGGTCCCACGCTGACGATGACCGTGACCCCGGCCTCGCGCAAGCCGAACTTCGCCCGGTCGATCTGCCGGTAGAGCGGCATGACGATCCGGATGTCATGGCCCAGTGCGGCGAGCGCCTTGGGGAGTGCTCCGGCCACATCGGCGAGCCCGCCGGTCTTCGCGAAGGGGTCGACCTCCGAGGCGAGGAACAGGATCTTCATCCCACCACTTGGTTGGCGTCGCCGTAGGCGACGCAGATCGCCGCACCCGCCAGGCCAGACTGAAGGCGCGGCGACCGGCCTCCGGCCAACAACCAAGTGGTGGGATCAATCCGCATACACGCGGTAGTCGAGGAATGGGAATGGGCTGTCGGTCTCCTCGAGGCGGGCCAGGCGGGTGTCATCGATGCGGCGCTGCTGCACGGCATCGTAGAGCGCGTTGAACCGCGCGAGGTGGTCGTGGATGCGCCGGTAGACGTAGGCGGCGTGCGTCTGCGTCTTGAGGATGAAGGCCCAGTCGGAGGACTGGGCGAGCAGCAGCTCGCGGGCCATCTGGTTCAGCGCGCGGCGCTGCAGCGCGTCCGGCTGCGCGTGCTCGCGGGCGAGCTGCGTCATCCGCTCGGCCATCTTGTGCAGGTGGCGGTAGAGCCAGTCGTTGGAGCCGTTGAGCCACACGTCGTGGTAGCCGCCGTGGCCCCAGCTCGACATCGACGGCTCCAGCACCTGGTTCGTGGGGTAGTGTTGGAAGTAGTCCGAGGGCGCGATCAGCGAGAGCGCCGTCTGGTCGGTGTGGGCCTTGCGGATCAGGAACTCCAGCCAGTCCGGCCCCTCAAACCACCAGTGGCCGAACAGCTCCGCGTCGTAGGGGCTCACCACGATGGGGGCGCGATCGATCACGGAGCGGAGGTGCTCGATCTGCTGTGCGCGGTTGAACAGGAAGTTGCCGGCGTGCTGGGCGGCCCGCTCGATCGCGCGGTCGGGATCGTAGGGCTGCTTGTCGTTGGTCTTGCCGGTGATGCGGTAGTACTTGATCCCCGTGTTGAGGCGCGCGCCGTCCCCGCTGAGGTACGGCCGCACGTACTCGTAGTCCAGATCGTAGCCGATGTCGCGGTAGAACTCGCGATAGTCGTGGTCGCCCGGGTAGCCCTCCTCGGCGCTCCAGACGCTCTTGGAGGATTCCAGGTCGCGGCCGAAGGCGGCCACGCCGTTTTCGCAGACCGCCGGGGCGAAAACGCCGTACTTGGGCCGCGGCGAGCCGAGGAGGATGCCGTGCGCATCGGTGAGGAAGTACCGCACACCGCACTCCTTGAGGTACTGCTCATGGCCGGGGTGGTAGCCGCACTCGGGCAGCCAGAATCCGGCCGGCCGCTTGCCGAAGGCGTGCTCGAACGCCTGGACGCCGACGTGGATCTGCGCGCGGACCGCGCTGGGGGAGAGGTCCATCAGCGGCAGGTAGCCGTGCGTCGCGGCGGAGGCGATGGGTTCGATCAGGCCGCGGTCGCTGAGCTCCCGGAAGGGCGCGATGAGCGACTGCCGGTAGGTTTCGACGAACTGCTGGCGCGCGGTCTTGAACCGGTGGTGGTAGAGCAGGGCCAGCCGGTGGAACGGCGGCATCCACCGCGTGCGCTCGATCTCCTTGCCGGAGAGGTCGATCAGCTTCTCGAGGTGCCGGACGTACCGGCCCTGCAAGACTGGATCGGCCAGCATCGCCAATAGCGGCGGCGTGAACGACATGGTGATCCGGAAGGGGACGCCCTCGTTGGCCAGCCGCTGGAACCGCTCCAGCAGCGGCAGGTACGTCTCGGTGATCGCCTCAAAGAGCCACCGCTCCTCCAGAAAGTCCGGATGCTCCGGATGCCGGACAAATGGGAGATGCGTATGGAGGACGAGCGCGACGAAGCCCTGGGGGTTCATCCGTTGTCTCCCGAGGGGCGGGCGTGCGTCCGCGCACGGGGCGTCTCGGTGGAGGCCGCGTCCGCCGACAGCGCTCCCGACCACGCCAGGGTGACGACCGGGGTCACCGTTTTCGTGTGGCGGCCGTCCGGCGAGGTGATATCGATCGCCACGGTCTGCGTGCCCACCGGCAGCGTGAGCCGGAGGCTGAAGCTGCCGTCACGCCGCACGGCGACCGGCTGGCCTTGGATCGCCACCGTGGACCGGGGCTCCGTCGCGCCGTGGATCACGAGGTCGGCGTTGACGCGGCACCAGAATCCGCGCACGATCGAGGGCCGCGTCGTCCCCACCACGCTGAACGAGGACACGCTGCCCGACCACGACGGGCTGGAGCCCGATCCCAGCCCCGAAAGGCCGAACAGCTTCCAGTAGGCCTCGTCCGTGACCATCCAGTCCTCATCGATCACCTCGGAGGGGGTAGTGCGCGGCGTCGTCACGCGATTGGAGCGCGCCAGCAGCAGAAAGCGGCCCGTGTTGGCCAGCAACCCGATGTCGACGATGAACTCCCGGTTCGGGGCATCGGTCTGGATGAACCAGTTCGTCGCCAGGCCGGAGAGCGCGATGTCGAACGCGCGGTGGACCGGCTCCGCGGGGGAATCCCGGCCGGTCACGTCGTAGACGCGCAGCACGGAGCGCAACCCGGCGATCTCGTGCGGCAAGAGTCGGCCGCGGGCCGCGCGTTCGGTCTCCGGCTGGATCTCCCAGTAGGCGTAGAGCCACCACGGATCCTTGACCATCAGGACGATCCGGTCATCGCCGTAGCCGGACGGAATGGCGTACGGCGTTTCGCCGGCGGACGGTGACGGCGGTTCCTGCGGCGTCCGGCTGTGGTGGGGGGCCGAAGCGGGCTGGGCTGGCTCCCACGGCGCCGCCGGGGTGGTGGACGCGGACGAAACCGGGAGCGGGCTCGAGGCGGCATCTCCGGCGCGGCGTCCGGGCTTCCGCACCGGGCTCTTCCCCGCGGCCGCCTTCCGTCTCGCGATGGTGGGGTTCCGGGAGGGCTTGCGGACCACGGAGGCGCGCGGGATTGGCGCGGCGGGTGCGGCCTGTGCCGTCGCGCCGCCAGCCGGTTTTGACGGCGCCTTCCGGCCCCGGACGACTTTGCGCGTCGCGTCGGCGGCCCCCGCGGTGAGCGAGGAGACGAGGGCTGCGAGCCGCGCGGCGCGCCGCTTCAGGGGCTTCGACGAGGAGGAGGAACCCTTGCGTGCCATGCCGGTGTCTGCCTGATCGCCTCACGGGATGCGGATGCCACAGCACCCTATTATAACGCACTCCCGAACGGCGATGCTACCGCTGTCGGAAGAGTGCGCCCACCGCCCGGCGGGACGCGGGATTGGCGAGATAGCCGGCGGCGATCACCAAGTACCCCACCGCCAGCCACATGCGAATCTGCGGGGTCGGGAAGACGAACTGCAGGAGAAACAAGCCCAGCAGCAGCAGCGCCTCCCAGAACCCGAAGCGGAGGTTGGCCAGCAGGACGAGCGCGATGAGCGACTGGGCGGCGGTCAGGAAGATCTCTTCGACCTGGCGGCCGTCCAGCACCATCGGCTGCAGATGGCCGCCGGAGATGGCGTAGACCATCGGGAGCATCCCCACGAGGAGCGTCCACTGGTTGACCTTCGAGGACACCAGCGTGCCGAGGCCGGCGGTGGGGTTGCCGCGCAGCGCGAAGATGATCGCCACGATGAACTCCGGCGCCTCGGAAGCCAGCGGGGCCAGCCACTGGATGAGGATGAACTCCTCGATGCCCAACCGCCGCGCATTGTGCAGCAGGCCGTCCGCGAATGGCTCTGCGGCGATGAAGATGGCGTAGGCCGGCAGGAGGAACAGCCCCACCGTCACCAGCCGCCTCCACGTGCGCGGCAGGAGGGCGATGTGCTCCGGCGGACCGGCCAACCCGGGCTGCTCCATCTCGCCGCGGCTCGCCGCCCGGATGTAGAAGATGAAGAGCCCGATGAGGCAGAGCGTATCGACGATCGACAGGGTGCGCTTGAGCGGAATGGCGAACGCGTAGAGGGTGGCGATGAGCAGCGTGATGAGCTCAAGCCGCTGGGAGGGTTTGACCTCGATCGCGCGGGCTTTCGTCCTCGCCCAGTAGACCAACAGCACCGCCGGCCAGCCGATGCCGATGAGGAGGCGGTTCGAACCGGTCATGTTGGCGGCGGCGAACGCGGTGTAGACGGGATCCTTCGCGGCTTTCCAGGCGAGGTACATGTCGACCGCGTACTCGGGCAGCACCGCGATGAGCGCAAGGAACGCCAGGGCGAGCGCTTGCGCGATCTCCAGCTGGGCAAGCTCCGCGGCCCAGGAGAGCAGCGCGGCTGACCCGAAGATCGCCAGCCCGGGCAGGAGGGTGCTCCAGACCGGGCCCAGCGTTTCGTGGCCGGCGCCGTGCAGGACGATCCACTGCCCCACCAGGGCCAGCGCGGCGGCCAGGACCGCGTAATCCCGGAAGAGGGCCAGCCGACCGCTGCGCTGCGTCATGCGGGCAATGGAGGGGGTGGGCGGGCGCGGGGGGTTAGCTGACGACGTCGCCGACGACCGGC
>JACQRE010000091.1 GCA_016206585.1 Candidatus Omnitrophota bacterium
GACCCCGAGGTCTGGGGGCGATGAGATTCGATTCGGACCGTTGCGTTGCGGGGGGCATGCCGAGGTGGTCAGGAGGCCTCGTAAAACACCTGACATCATTCAAGTGCCAACTACAACGCGGTAGCAGAGGCAGAAGCAATTCTCGCCTCTGAGGCACTCCAAGTCGCTGCCTAATTAAATAGGCCGCGCCGCCAGCCGGATCAGCCTGCGGGCCGGTTGGCGTGTTTGAGCAGGCTGGTCCCGCCGATGCCGCTATCGGCGGGATGAGACCATCAGCGGCTCAGTCCTGTTGCGCCGGCTCCGCGGGCGGGGCAGGATGAAGCGTTCGATGCGGGGCTACGCATGTAGAGGGCCCACGACCTCGATCCGAAGACGCGGGTGCGACTCCCGCCGCCTCCACTTTTTTCGTGACGTGCCACAACACAAGTTGGATCAGCGAGCCAGCGTTGGGACGAGTGAGGCACCGGGTGAGATCGTCAATTGTCTTCCGCGCTCGTCGGTGGCTCGTATTATGCTCGCTGCTTTCGCTCGCCGGCTGCGCGACCGCTCCGGTGGCTCCCACCACCCCGCTGCGCAGCCCGCCCGGCGCGGCCCTGCCGGGAGCTGTCCGCACCATCGTCATCGACGCGGGCCACGGCGGCCATGACCCCGGGACCCACCACTTCGGCCTGAAAGAAAAACACCTCGCCCTCGACATCGCCAAGCGGCTGCGCACGCACCTCCAGCGCCGCGGGCTCACCGTCGTCATGACGCGCGACTCGGACCGGTTCATCCCCCTCAGCGGCCGCCCGGCCATCGCCAACCGGCTCCACGCTGACCTCTTCGTGAGCGTCCACATCAACGCCAACCGCAACCGGCGCGTCTCCGGCATCGAAGTCTACTACCCGCGCGCCTCCGTCGTGTCCGCCTCGGCGCAGTGGCCGCCGGCCGTCTCGCCGGCGGAGGTGGCCATCCCCTCGATGACCGTCAAGCAGGTGCTCTGGGACCTGGTTTTGAAGCGCACCCGCTCGGGCTCGCGCCGGCTGGCCTCGTCGGTCTGCCGGTCGATGCGCACGGGGCTGCAGGTGCACTGCCGCGGGGTCAAGCCAGCGCGCTTCGTCGTGCTGCGCGAGGCCTGGATGCCGGCGATCCTCGTGGAGGTCGGCTACGTGTCCAATCAGACTGAAGCCCAGCGCCTGGGCCGCGCGGACTACCGCGAGGCGGCCGCCCAGAGCATCAGCGAGGGCATCGTGTCGTACATCCGCGACCAGGGCGCGGAGCACATTTAGCGGCCCCATGAATGCCAACGGCGCGCGGCAACCCATCGGCGTGTTCGATTCGGGCATCGGCGGCCTCACCGTCGTGAAGGCGCTCATCGAGGAGCTGCCCGGCGAATCCATCGTCTATTTCGGGGACACCGCGCGGGTGCCCTACGGCACCAAGTCCAAGTCCACCATCGTGAAGTTCTCGCTCGAGAACGTCGAGTTCCTGCTGCGCTTCGGCGTCAAGTGCATCGTCATCGCCTGCAACACCTCCTCCTCCTGGGCGCTGCCCACGCTGCGCAAGTACTTCAAGGTGCCCATCGTCGGGGTGATCCGTCCCGGCGCCCTGGCGGCGGTGCGCCAGACCCGCACCAAGCGCATCGGCGTCATCGGCACGACCGCGACGATCAAAAGCGGCGCGTACGAGACGGCGATCCACCGCATCGACCCCGCGATCAAGGTCGTCTCCCAGCACTGCCCCCTCTTCGTGCCGCTCGTGGAGGAGGGCTGGCTCAACGGGGCGATCTCGCGGCAGGTAGCACGGCGCTACCTGGAGCCGCTGGCGCGCCAGCGCATCGACACGCTGATCCTCGGCTGCACGCACTACCCGCTGCTCGCTTCCACCATCCAGCAGGTTCTGGGGTCCGGGGTGTCGCTGGTGGATTCGGCGAAGCAGACCGCCACCGAGGTCCGGGGCGTGTTGATGGGCGCTGACGCGCTCTCGCACGGATCGGGCCGCCCGCGGTACCGCTTCTTCGTGACGGATGAGCCGCAGCACTTCGACCGGCTCGGCCACCGGTTCCTCGGCCAGGTGATCGGCTCGGTGGAGCGGGCCAACGGGCACTACGGACCCCGATGAAGCGGAGTGACGGACGCGCGGCCGGGCAGCTGCGGCGCATCACGCTCACGACGGGCGTCATGAAGTTCGCCGACGCCTCCTGCCTGGTCGAGTGGGGCGACACGAAGGTGATCTGCACGGCGACGGTGGAGGAGAAGGTGCCGCCGTTTCTGCGCAACAGCGGGAGCGGCTGGGTGACCGCCGAGTACGGCATGCTGCCGCGCGCAAGCGCCCAGCGCATCGAGCGGGAGTCCATCAAAGGGCGGGTGGGCGGCCGGACGCAGGAGATCCAACGGCTCATCGGCCGCAGCCTGCGGGCGGTGGTGGACCTGCGCGCGCTTGGCGAGCGCAGCGTGCTCATCGACTGCGACGTGATCCAGGCCGACGGCGGCACGCGCTGTGCCAGCATCACCGGTAGCTTCGTCGCGCTGGTCCAGCTGCTGCGCCGCCTGCGAACACAGGGCACGCTGCCCTCGCTGCCGGTGCGCGACTTCGTCGCGGCCACCAGTGTCGGCATGGTGCGGGGGCAGCCCGTGCTGGATCTCAACTACGCCGAGGATGCCGCCGCCGAGGTGGACATGAACGTCGTCATGACCGGCCGCAGCGGCTTCGTCGAGCTCCAGGGCACGGCCGAGCGCCACCCCTTCCGGTCCACGGACCTGACCCGCCTGCTCGGCCTCGCCCAGACGGGCATCAAGCACCTCCTCGTCCTCCAGCGCCGAGCCCTCGGCGCCTCCTCCTTGCGCCGCCTGTGAAGCCCGGTAACGCGCAAACGCGCAAACGCGCTAACGCGCAAACCCGCACACGATGCTTCACGTGGTCATCGCCACCAACAACCGTCACAAGTTCCTCGAACTCACCGCGCTGCTGCGGGTGCGCGGCATCCGGTGGCACTCGCTCGCGGAGTTCCCCTCACTGCCAGGCGTGCGCGAGGACGGCAAGACCTTCGCAGCCAACGCGGTCAAGAAGGCGAGGGCGGTGGCGCGCGCGACCGGCTGGTTCGCGCTTGCGGATGACTCCGGCATTGAGGTGCAGGCACTGGGCTGGGGGCCGGGGGTGCAGTCGGCGCGGTTTGCCGGGCGGCACGGCGATGATCAGGCGAACAACGCGAAGCTATTGCGTGCGCTCAACCATCTGCCGATCGCCAGGCGGCGCGCGCGGTACCGCTGCGTCCTTGCGCTGGCCAACCCGCGTCGGCTGCTGGCGGCGGTGACGGGTACGTGGGATGGGCGCATCGCCTTCGCGCCGGAAGGTTCCGGAGGGTTTGGGTACGACCCGCTGTTCCTCGTGCCGGGGTTTGGCCAGACGGTGGGACGGCTGCCCGCTTCGGTCAAGCGGCGGCTGAGCCATCGCGCGCGTGCTACCCGGCGGATGAAGCCGGTGTTGCAGCGGCTGGCCCGCGCTAGCGGCCGAACAGGTTCTGGAGCAGGTCGAGCGGGCCGGGCGCGAGCTGTTTCAGCACGTCCTGCGGGCTGAACTCGAACTGGTAGTGCGGGTCCTTGATCGTGCCGGTGAGCCGGTGGCGTCCGATGAGCCGGCGGAACCGCTCCAGCTGGCCCGCCGCCTTCAGGACGGTGCGGGCGAGCGTTGAGGTGGTGGGCGCTTCCAGCACCACACCCTCCGACAGCTCCGGCTCGATGGTGAAATCGAGCGTCTGGTCGAACCCCACGCTCCCCTTGGCGTAGACCGCGATCGGTTCGGCTCCCGCCAGCCCGCCGAGCCGCAGATCCTCCGTCCTGAACCGCTCCTGGGCCAGCCGCCAGTTGAGCGAGGCCTCTGTGATCTCCGCCCGCCGCAAGCTCTCCAGCCCCAACCGCTCGCCGAGCAGCCCGAACAGCCCCCGGAACACTGTATCCAGCAGCGGCAGATCGCCCAGCCGCTCGCCCGAGCCGTTGATCCATCCCTCGCCCAGCCAGGTGGGGCGGTGCTCCCACGTTCCGGACAGGAGCGTGTGCGCCGAGGCCAGACCGGAGACCGAGCGGGACCGCCAGGCCGGGATCACCTGGGCGAGGCGGGCCAGCTGCAGGCCGGAGATGTCCGCCTGCGCGAGGAAATCATGGGTGTCTCTCCGGTGCTGGACCGCCAATTCGCCCCAGAACTTCCCCTCGGCGACGTACGCCGAGGGGATGCGCAGGCGCAGCACCCCGTTCGACTGCTCGATCGCACACGTCGCCTGCTGCAACGGGATGTCGCGGATGGTGAGCCGGTCGGCCATGAGCCGGCCGCGGATGGACGCATCACGCCACAGGGCGGGCCGTCCGGCGAACGACAGGTCCAGATCCGCTCGTCCCTTCAGCTGCCACGCGTTGACCGCGGGGATCGACACGAAGGGCAGCGCGCCCAGCTCCGAGAGCTCCACGGTGCCGCCAAGGCGCAGCTCGCTGTACGGCTCAGCCCCGCGGCCGACGTACCCCGACACGTGCACCGTGCTCGCGGGCAGCGTCAGGACCGCTTCCTCAATGACGAGCCGCGTTGGCATCAGGCGGCCCTCGAACGCCACCTCGCCCTGCGGCAGCCTGATCGTCGCACTCACGCCGGGCCGGTTGCGGGGCGAGAGCCATCCGCCTTGCGGCGGGGGCGACACCTGCGCGCTGAGCACGAGCGGCTGATCGTTCACCCGCAGGGTGAGATGCTCGATGCTCACCCGGTTCTCCGAGAAGCGCACCGTGCCCGACGCGTGCTGAACGGTCATGGCCGGCGCCTCGACGACCGCTTCGACCTCTTCGAGCTCCACGGTCCCCGAGAGCTGCGGGTCGCTCAGCGATCCCGCGATCTGCAGGGTTGCGGTGGCGGTGCCCCCCAACCGGCTCACGGGCTGCGGGGAGGGCAGCCACTCCCTGATCAGCTCCACCGGGACGACGCCGCGGATCCGCAGCGAGCAGGGAAACGGCTTCACCAGGCGCAGGCGGCCCGCGAGGGTGAACGGCTTGTCCGCGAGATGGCCCTCCAGGCTGTCGATGGCGAGATGGCGCGTCAGCAGGTCATAGGCGAGGCGGCCCGACACCGCAGTGAGCGGTGCGGGAAGGGCAGGGCCTGTGACGGTGACGCGGCGCAGCGCCTCTTCGCTCACGCAGTCGAGGACCGGCGGCGACGCGAAGACGCCCCGGCAGGACGCCCGGAGGAGCATCTCCCCCGTGGCCTGCCAGCGTCCGGCGAGCGCGGGGACGGCCGCCGCCACCGACGGCAAGTCGACCGTGGACTCCACAAGCCATTCCGCGCGCAGGGGCGTTCCGGGCGTGGCCTCGCCCTCTAACGTCCAGCGGGAACCCAGCGCGGTGCCGGTCAACCGGTCGATCCGGATGCGCTCCGGTGTGACGTGCGCGCGCCCCTCGAGATTCCTGATCGGGCCAGGGACGGCGTCCAGCGACAGCTCCGGGGTCCTGGCCTCGAGGGTCAGCGCGCGATCCTTGAGGTGGTAATGACCGGCGAGGGTGAGGTCGATCCGGTAGGGCCGCTCGAGCGCGCCCTGCGCGCGGAATGCCACGGTGCGCTGCAACACCAGCGGCATCCACTTGATGCCGATCCGCAGTTCCGGCGCGGCCAGCTGCGGCTGCCGCGTGGCGCGGTGGACGACGTCCACCCGTTCGAGGCGCAGGCCGCGGAGCGGATCGTAGCGCATCGCGCCGATCGACACCTCGACCGGCCAGCGCCGCTCGATCTCCTGGATGACGAGCGCGCGCCCCTTGGTGGGCACCCAGGAGGAGAGGAGGAACCAGGCGGCCAGGCTGCCGAGGAGGCCGAGCGTGGCGACCACGGTGGCCGCGATCACGATGAAACGTTTCATGATACGGTCATTATAGGGTCGTCACGGCGCTTCGTCGACCCTCACGGGGTATGTTACAATGACACGCCGGTCCGACGAACAGCCATTTCCGGGGCGTGGCTCAGCTTGGTAGAGCGACTGGTTTGGGACCAGTAGGTCGCAGGTTCAAATCCTGCCGCCCCGAGTCCTATTCAGCAAGAAGGACGTTTGTGTAATGTGCGTTGTGTAATGTGTAATGAAAAAGAGTGGGCGCGGTGTTCCATTACACATTACACATTTCACATTACACAGTTTTTCAGGCGCCCGTAGCTCAACAGGAAAGAGCAGCGGGTTTCTAACCCGTTGGTTGGGGGTTCGAGTCCCTCCGGGCGCGCCTCTTGTGACTTGTGGCGCATGATGTGACACCATGAAACGGCCGAACACGCTCCTGCGGATCCTGGTGGTCTGCTGCCTCCTCCTCATCGCCGCCCAGTACGCGGCGCTGACGTGGCTCGCCCCCCACTACGTCATGCGGCTGATGGAGCACGCGCTGGGCGGGCAGCTCGTCGCCGCGAAGGCGTGGTGGTCGTTTCCCTCAACCATGACGCTCACGGGGGTGCGCCTGGCGCGCAACACCCCGGGGGCGGCCATCAGCATGCAGCGGGCGGTCATGCGGCTGCGCGGGGTGTCCATCGCGCGGCGCGCGCTGGAGTTCGAGGAGGTGGAGATCGAGCGGCCGCTCGTGCGGATGACGCGGACGAAGGCGGGCACGGTCGTGTGGCCGGAGATGCGCTGGTCGATGACGCCGCAGCCCACCCTCCTGCCGGCCTCGGGGCTTGAGCGCGCCGCCTGGGGGGTGGTGATCCACTCGCTGAAGGTTGACGACGGCACCGTGGAGTTCCTGGATGAGCATCCCGTGGTGCCGTTCCACGGGCTGCTCGATCACATCTCGTTCGTGGTCGGCCCCATCACCATGCCCCAGGAACGCGGCGCCCAGGTGAGCTTCGCCGTCCGCGGCGAGGTGGCGGGCCACAGCGGCCATGCCGCGCCGGCGTACTGTTCCGGCTGGCTGGGGCTGGCCTCGCAGGATGTGGAGGCCTCCTGCCAGCTCGAGCCGATCGCCCTGGCCGCATTCGAGCCGTACTACCACGGGCCGGCCGAGCTGCGGGTCTACACCACGACGCTGCGCTCAACGAGCCAGTGGTCCTCGCGGGCCAACGACCTGAAGAGCCGCATCCAGCTGGAGCTGGGGCACCTCAGCGAGGGCGATCTCTCCATCCGCGGCCGCACGCTGATCGATTTCAAGAAGCTGACCAGCGGCCAGCAGCAGCCGCGCCTGACCGGCGAGCTCACACTGACCGGCCCCTTCAACACCCCCGCCGACTGGCATGCGGCGTTCACGCCGGGCGATGAGCCGGTGCTGCTGCTGCTGAAGCGGCTGCTGGACCGGGGAGTCGAGGTGATCAAGGTGCCGGTCTTCGGTGGCAAGGTGCACGTGAGCATCACCTCGGCGAGCAAGACGGTGATGACCGACATCGAGGCGGCCAGCCGCGAGGTGCAGGAGGCGCTGGAGATCCTCGCGTTCCCCATCGCGGAAACCGCCCCCGAGGAAATCGTCGAGGCCACACCGACGGCACCCCCGATGCCGACGAACGGCAAGGGCATCGTCCCCGCTCCAACGCCTGAGCCGCCGGCGACATCGGAGGCTCCCGTTCCCCAGCAGGCCGTCCCCTCGACCCCAACGCCACAGCCGACCGCGGCACCCCAGGGTGTCCGGTAGGTGAGCCCCCAGCGACCAAGCCGGGCACCACGCCGAGAGGCGTGGTCGGCGACGGGAGTGCCGGAAGCCGCAGGCTGACGGCCCGTCCGCTCGTTCCGGTGCGAGGTTGTTCCTCTTCGACTACCGGCGGGTCCTGTCACCGGCGGCAGCCCAGGGTGCTCGCCGACTCCATCTCCCTCCGCGCTGCGCGCGGGTGGGGCCCAGTCGGCTGCGCGCCCTGGGCGCCCGACCGCCGATGCCACCCGCCGGATACCCAGCGCTACAGAGGCACTAATTGCCCTCTGCTGCTAGCGAGGACCGAGTCGCCCCACGGCTCGGTTGCCCCTCTTTGGTGAATCGGGTAAGATAGTGCGCCACTCAGTCCGATTTTTCTGTCATATTCCCCATATGGTGGCCGTAGCTCAATAGGTTAGAGCGCCTGGCTGTGGCCCAGGAGGTCGCGGGTTCGAATCCCGTCGGTCACCCCAATTACACTCAGCTGCTAACCCAGAGCAGCTTGAGCAACACGCCGCGCTAACCCGCGCGGCGTGTTGGTTTTCTGAGACGTATTGCCCACCCTGAGCCTGTGTACATGTTGGAGGCTGAGTCTGATAAGTACCCCCTTATCATAC
>JACQRE010000013.1 GCA_016206585.1 Candidatus Omnitrophota bacterium
AACCACATGGTCTACGCCATCGAGGAGCGCCGCGGCTTCGTGGTGATCACGGGGGAGATCGGTTCCGGCAAGACGACCCTCTCGCGGGTGCTCTTCCAGAAGCTCGACCCGCGCACGAAGACGGCGATCATCCGCAACACGCACCTGAGCGCCAAGGACCTCATCGCGCTGGTCCTCGAGGAGCTGGAGATCCTGTACAAGCCGGGCAGCAGCAAGACGCAGCTGATCGGCCGGCTCAACGAGTTCCTGGTGGAGCAGCTGCGCGAGGACAACACCGTGGTCCTGTTGATCGACGAGGCGCAGAACCTCAAGCCCAGCGTCCTCGAAGAGGTCCGGATGCTCTCGAACCTCGAGACGGAGACAGAGAAGCTCATCCAGATCATCCTGATGGGCCAGCCGGAGCTCAAATCGAAGCTGTGGCTCAAGGAGCTCACCCAGCTGCGCCAGCGCGTGACCCTGCACTACCACCTGGCCCCGCTCGATGAGACCGAGACCGCCGGCTACATCGCCCACCGGATGCACGTCGCCGGGGTGAATGGCACGCCGGTCTTTGCCGCGCCGGCCCTCGCACAGATCTACCGCCACACCCAGGGCGTGCCGCGGCTCGTCAACGGGCTGTGCGACCGGGCCCTCCTGACCGGGTACGTCAACGAGACGAAGCAGATCGGACCGGACGTGATCGACGAGGCGGCGAGAGAGCTGCCCGCCCTCACGTCCGAACCCGTCACCGTATGATGATGACACGGATTCGAAGAGATGATTACACGGATGACGCACACCGGCATGGAACACGAAGAGCTGACGCGGCAAATCATCGGATGTTGCTTTGCGGTACACCGAGAGCTGGGGCCAGGATTTCAGGAGAAGGTGTACCACGAAGCGCTGCAGATTGCCCTCAAGGGTGCTGGAATAGTCTTCGAGACTGGGAAGCGTTTTCGCATCACGTTCCAGGGTGTCCGAGTAGGAGAGTGTCAGATGGATCTGGTAGTGGAGCGACAGGTCATCGTCGAACTGAAGGCCGTGGTTGGCATCATGCCGAAAGTCTTCGAGTCGCAGGTTGTGTCGTACTTGAAGGCCAGCGGAATACCGGTTGGGCTCCTGGTGAATTTCGGCAACCCCAGCTGTCAGGTCAAACGCCTGGCAAACTAATCCGTGTAATCGTTTTGTTGAATCCGTGTAATCCGTGAACCGTTTGAGGTGATGAAATGAGCAAAGTCTTGAATGCCGTACAGCACGCCGCGATGGAGCGCGAGACCAGGCTGCACCCGAACCCTTCACTGTGGCATGAAGCCCAGCGCGTGGAGGCCTCCATTGTGAACTGGAACGCTCGCCCCCACACGACGCTGGAGCAGGCGATCGCCCGCTGCGAAACGCAGATCCGCGAATGCGAGCAGCAGGCCACGGAGCGCGCCGCCCAGCTGGAAACGCTGAAGGCGCAGGCCGCCGACGCCGCCCAGCGCCTCACCGCCTCCGAGTGGGCCCGCGACGCCCACCGCAACCGGCTGGACGCGCTGGAAGCCTGTCAGGCGCTGTCCCAGAAGGTGTCGCACGCGGAGCAGGAGCTCGACTCGCTGCGCGCGCAGCTGCACCAAGCCCTTCGTCACGCCGACGTGACCACCGACAACCCGAAGGAGACCCGATGAGCAAAATCACGAAAGCGCTTGAGAAGGCCGCTCGCGAGCGGCTCCAGCACCTACAGGAGCAGCCGACGGTCAAGGCCCCCGCCATCGAGGTCCCCATCGTCCTGCCCGCCCGCCTCGGGTCCGTGTCGGTGGCGGACAGGATCCAGGTGGACCCGCACATCGTGGCCGCGGCCGACCCGAAGTCGCCCATCTCGGAGCAGTACCGCATCCTGCGGACCAACCTCCAGTCGCTGAAGTTCCGGCCGGGCGCCAAGGTCGTCGTCATCACCAGCGCGGTGCACGGCGAAGGGAAGACGGTGACCGCGATCAACCTGGCGCTGACGCTGTCCCGGCAGGAGAACCTCAAGGTGGTGCTGGTCGACGCCGACATGCGCAAGGGCTCCATCCACAAGTGGCTGGGGCTCACGGACCGCTCGGAAGGGCTCTCCACGGTGCTAGCTCGTGGCGGCGAGCTCAATGGCGAATTGGTGACGCTGAAGGACCCGAACCTGACGATCCTGCCGACCGGCCCGTACCCGGAGCATCCGGCGGAGCTGCTGGAGTCCTCCCACATGAAGCGGCTCCTCGCCACGCTCAAGACGCAGTTCGACGTGGTGATCATCGACGCGCCCCCGGTCCTGCCGGTGGCCGACCCCGGCATCCTGGCCGCACACGCGGACGGGGTGCTGCTCGTTGTGCGCGCCGGCCGGACGCAGCGCAAGACCGTCACCCAGGCGCAGGCGCTGCTGGACCAGATGAAGGCGAACGTGCTGGGCTGCGTCCTGACGCACGTGGAGTACTACCTACCCGGCTACTACCGCTACTACCACGAGTACCAGTACCGCGCGAAAGACGACGAGGTGAGAGCCGAGAAGGCCAAAGCCGCCCGCAAGCCGGCCGCCGCCGAGGCGGTCAGATGAAACAGATCAACCGGTTGGCGCACCTGCTCCGTCCACTGTCCACCCACCAGGCAGCGGAATCCGCCGCGCCCCGCCGCCGGCTGCACCGTAAACGCTCGCTGACCCGCTCGATGCGCTGCGCCCTGCGCGGGCTGTGCGACGCGTGGCAATCCGAGCCGAACCTGCGCATCCACGTCTACTTCAGCGCGTGGATCGTGGCCTGCGGCGCGTGGAGCCGGCTGTCGCTCAACGAGTGGCTCTGGGTCACCTTCGCCATCGGCCTCGTGATCTTCGCCGAGCTGATGAACACCGCGATCGAGCAGACCGTCGATCTCGTCGTCGGCCTGCGGCCGGATCCCATGGCCCGCCAGGTCAAGGATGTCGCGGCCGGCTGCGTGCTCGTCGCCAGCCTCATCGCCGCCGTCATCGGCGGATTGAAGTTTATTCCGCATGTGATGAGGGGGTAGAAGTAAGAGGGAAGAGGGAAGAAGGAGGAGGGGGGAAGAATGGGGCTGGAGGGGCTTGAAGTGACAGAACAGAGAGCTCTTCAGCGATTCCAAGATTTGGACGTGTACCGGGAGGGATTCCGATTAGCCATGGAGATCTTCAAGGTGACGCAGACCTTCCCGCGAGAAGAGTTGTACGCGCTCACCACCCAGCTGAGAAACGCTTCACGCTCGGTGCCCGCCAACATCGCTGAGGGAGGTGCTGGCAAAACGCTTGTACCGGCTCCTGACAACGTGGCGGACCTTCTCATGAACTTCCTCTTTAGCTTCCTCCTTCTTCCTTCCTCCTTCTTCCCTCTCCCATGATCCACCATCTCCGCGAGCTCTACCGCTACCGCGACCTGCTGCTCAGCCTCACGCTGCGCGACATCAAGGTCCGCTACCGCCAGACCTTCCTCGGCGCCGCCTGGGCGGTCGCCCAGCCGCTGGCCTTCATGGCGATCTTCACCGTCGTCTTCTCGAAATTCGGGAAGGTCGAATCAGACGGGGCACCCTACCCCCTCTTCTCCTACACCGGCCTCGTGCCGTGGACCTTCTTCGCCACAGCACTCGGGCTGGCGGTGAACTCCGTCGCCGCCAACATGGGGCTGGTGAAAAAGGTCTACTTCCCGCGCGAGGTGTTCCCGATCGGCGTCATCTTCGGCTGCCTGGCGGATTTCCTCATCGCGGCGTCGCTCATCGGCGGCCTGATGCTCCTCTACCGCGTGCCGGCCAGCCCTCACCTCCTCTGGCTGCCATGGCTCATCGGCATTGAGATCTTCTTCCTCATCAGCCTCAGCCTCCTGGCCTCGGCGCTCAACGTCTTCTACCGGGACATCAAGTACATCATCCCGCTCTTCGTGCAGCTGGGGATGTTCGTCACGCCGGTCATCTATTCCGCCTCGCACGTGCCGAGTTGGCTCGCCCCCTGGTACATGCTCAACCCCATGGCGGTGGTCATCGACGGCATCCGCCGCGTGGTCCTGCACGGCCAGGCACCCCAGCTTGAGCCGCTGCTGGCGTCGACCGCGTTCGTGCTCCTGCTCACGGCGCTGGCCTACTCGTACTTCAAGCGCGTCGAGATCAAATTCGCCGACCTCATCTAGAGGACAGACCAACATGCTGGACAGAACGCGTGCGTGCTACCGATCGATGCGTGGGCACCTGGGCCGCCTCGGGGCGTTGGAGTACGCCGTCGGGCTGTTGTGGTGTGACGTCTGGGCTCGGCGGGGTATAGCCATGAAGGGGGCGCTGATCCGGCTGCACGTGCGCGGCCTGAACACCCCCCTGTACGTCCGGTACGGCACCAGCGATCCCATGGTGTTTCGGCAGGTGTTCATCGATCACGAGTACGCCTGCCTCACCGTGGAGAGCCCGCGGTGGATCGTGGACTGCGGAGGCAACGTGGGGTACACCGCGCTGTACTACCTGCGCCAATACCCCGCGGCACAGCTGATCGTGATCGAGCCCGATGGCGACAACCTCGCGCTCTGCCGGCGCAACCTTCGCGCCTATCGGGACCGGGTCGCCTTGGTGTGCGCCGGGGTCTGGTCCCACCGCGCGGGCTTGAAGGTCGTCCGGGGGCAGTATCGGGATGGCAAGGAGTGGGCCACGCAAGTCCGGGAGTGCGCGGAGGGTGAAGTGGCTGATGTGGAGGCGGTGAGCCTCACCGACGTGCTGGCCGCCAACGGGGTGGAGCGCGTGGACATTCTCAAGGTCGATATCGAACAGTCAGAGCGGGTGGTCTTTGCCAAGGGCTATGCGCCCTGGCTCAACCGGACGAAGAACATCGTCATTGAGCTCCATGATGACGAATGCGAGCAGGTGTTCTTTCAGGCCTTGCAGCCCTACCGCTACCAACTGTCGCGATCGGGCGAGTCGACCGTCGTGAGGAATCTCTCGTTGAGGAATCGCTGATGCCACAGACCGTCTCCCCCATTGAGTTTGGCCATGTGTGGAAAATCTACCGGATGGACGCCGGGCACGACAGCCTGCGCGACGCCATCCCGGCGTTGGTGAAGCGGCTCATCGGCCGCAACGGGCACCAGCCGGCGCGGGAAGGCTTCTGGGCGCTCCGGGACGTGACCTTTCAGGTGAAGAAGGGTGAAACGCTGGGGATCATCGGCCCCAACGGCGCGGGGAAGAGCACCATCCTCAAACTGCTTTCCCGCATCAGCCGCCAAACCAAAGGGGTGTTGCGGGTGCGCGGCCGCATGGCTGCGCTCATCGAGCTCGGCGGCGGCTTCCACGGGGATCTCAGCGGTGAGGAGAACATCTACCTCCAGGGCACGATGCTGGGGCTCTCGCGCAAGCGGATCACGCAGCTCTATGGCTCGATCGCCGAGTTCTCCGAGCTGGGTGAGTTTCTCGCCATGCCGGTCAAGCGCTACTCCTCGGGCATGATCGTGCGGCTCGGCTTCGCGATTGCCGCCCACATCAACCCGGACGTCCTGCTGCTCGACGAAGTGCTCGCGGTGGGCGACCTCTCGTTCCAGCAAAAGTCGTTCCAGCGGATCCTCGAGTTGAAGCAGCAGGGCACCACCATGATCTTCATCTCCCATGACCTGGGCGCGGTCGAGAAGCTGTGCGACCGGGTGCTCCTGCTGGAGAAGGGCGCGGTGGTGGATGAGGGTATGCCCTCCGAGGTCATCCAGCGCTACCGCCAGCGGGTGCACCGCGGCACCGGCCACCAGGCCCCCGCGCCGTTTGAGAGCAGCGGCGCGTTGACGATCCGCGGCGTGCGGCTCACCGACGCCTCGGGCCAGGAGGCGGAGACGATCGAGGTCGGCCACGGGATGCGGGTGGAGATCGACTTCGCCGCCGCCCGCCCCATCCGCCGCCCGGACGTGCAAGTGTGGATCGAGCGGGGCGACGATCTCCTGTGTCACGCCACCTCCCTCCATCAGGCGGGGTCGGCGCCGGAAGCGATCGAGGGCGAGGGGACGATCGCGCTGGACTATGGCGCGGTCAATTTGCTGCCGAACTCGTACGTGATCAACCTCGACATCTACGAGGACACGGTGCTCGTTCCGCTGGCCTCGGCCCACAAGTGCCGGACGTTCCAGACGACCTCGAGCACCTCCTGCTCCGGCGTGGTCGACCTCGAGCACCGCTGGGCCATCACGGGGAAGCGCGGATGAGCACGGCCCCGCTGCGCATCGCGCTGTTCCACAACAGCCCGGGCGGCGGCGCCAAACGGGCGGCGTATGAGCTGGCCAAGGGGTTGCGGCGCCGAGGCCACCACCTAGATGTCTTCGTGCCCGAAACGGCCAATGAGCGATACTTGCCGCTGGCGCCACTCGGGGTAACGGTTCGGGTCTATTCGCTTCGGGATTGGTCGAAACAACTCCACCTGCGCCCAGATCTTCTGCAGAGCGTCGCCTGGCTCGTCCAATACTGGATCATCGCCCAGCTCTGCGCCTGGAATAACCGACACATTGCGCATGACATCAACTGCGGGCACTACGATGTTGTGTGGGTGGATAGCTGCCAACTGATCTCATCCCCCTTCATCCTTCGCTACCTGAAGGCCCCGACCGTCTACTTCTGCCACGAACCGTGGCGGGGTGGCTACGAAGTGACGACTGACTCTGGGCAGGGGGTCGTCGCACCGCCACGGTGCGCGTCCTGGATCCATGCCGGCTATGCCGCTCTCTGTGAAACTGCCCGCCGCTGGCGGCGGGCTTACCTGCGGGGCGTTGATCGCGCCAACGCCCGCTGCGCGATGCGTATTGTGACCAACTCGGAATATACGAAGCAGTACATCGTTCAGGCCTATGGTGCGTCAGCCGCTGTGAGTTATCTTGGCGTTGAAACGTCCGTTTTCCGTCCGTTCAACCGGCCTCGGGAGCGGTTTGTGCTGTCAGTGGGGCGGCTGCGTCCAGTCAAGCGGCACGACCTGACCATCCGGGCGCTGGGACGCATTCCGTCAGACCGGCGACCCCCCTTGGTCATCATCACAGAGTGGTCGACGGATCAACAAGCCCGGTTATTAGAAGCGTGCGCACGCGATCACGGTGTTGAGTTACAGCTCATCAAGAACATCACCGATGAAGAACTCGTGCGCTGGTACAACCGAGCTGGGGTCGTGGTCTATTCGGCGGTGAAGGAACCCTTTGGCCTCGTGACGATTGAAGCGATGGCGTGCGGCGCACCAGTGGTCGGTGTGCGTGAGGGAGGATTACAGGAAACGATCAGCCATGGTCGAACTGGTTTCCTCGTTGAGGCTGCACCGGATGCCATCGCCAAAGCGATCCAGACGGTCCTTGATGATCCGGCGTTACAGAAGCGCATGGGATCCGCCGGCATCGAGCTCGTCCGACAACGATGGACATGGGAGGCGGCCGTGGACCGATTTGAGCAGCACCTCCGCACGGTCAGCACGATCCTCACGTGAGCAACCAAGGAGAGGGCCTAATGGAACGGTGCACGGTCATCGTGAATACCCGCGACAAGTTCTCCACGACCACCCGGTGTCTGGAAACGCTGATCGCCAACACTCCGGAACTCCACGACCTGATCGTCGTGGTCGGAGGGGCCCCGGAGCACTTGAAGCGCGAGTGGACCGAGAAGTTCGGGGAGCGGGCGCAATTCATCTTCCGGCCCACGTTCCTGAACCAACCGCAGGCGCGCAACATCGGTCTGCGGGAGGCCAAGACCCGGCTGGCGGCCCTGCTCGACAACGACAACTTCGTCCGTCCCGGCTGGCTAGCGGCGCTGCTCGAGTGCGAGCGGGCCACGGGTGCGGTCCTGGTGGTGCCCGTCATTTTGGAAACGCCGGAGGTGATCCATACCGCCGGCAATGACCTGTACGTGAGCCATATCAATGGCGAGGCCTACGGCTACAAGATCCTCCGCTTCTACGGCATGCGGCTGGGTGAGCAGTCCAACCTCCAGCGGGAGCCGACCGACTACGCGGAGCTCCACTGCCAGTTGGTCCAGGTGGAGCCCACCCTGCGGCTGGGTGCTTGTGATGAGCAGATCATCGAAGTCGGCGAGGTGGACCAGGGCCTCACCTTCGCCAGAGCCGGCCTGCCGATGTGGTTCGAGCCGAAGTCGGTCGTCCATTTCGCCCTGAGGCATCCGATGACCGCTGATGACATCAAACTGTTCGAGTGGCGGTGGAACATCAAGCGGGTCCATGACGGCTACCAGTACTTCCAGCGCAAGTGGCACATGGACGTCAGCGAGTACGGGACGTTCCGCGACTGGCTCGTCAGCTACAACAGCCAATTGGGGCTGCTGCCGCGTTTCTGGCCCACGGCGGCCGCCCTGCGGCTGGACGGCTGGCTGGGCCGGGTGCGCGCGAAGGCGCTGGGCATCTGCCGCATCCCCAAGTACCGGTTCCGGACGTATAAGAAACGGCGGCTGGGCTACTACGAGTGGACCGCCGGCGTGTTACTGGACGGGTCGTAACCCGGAGCGCGTCAGCATCCAACATGGCCATGATCAGCATCGTGATTCCCACGCACAGCCGCTCCGCCCACCTCCGGGAGGCCATCGAGGGCGTCCTCGCCCAGACCTACCCGGACTGGGAGCTGCTCCTCGTGGATGACGGCTCCACGGATGAGACGGCCTCGGTGATCGCGCGCTATGCCGCGCGCGACGGGCGCATCCGGGCGCTGCACCAGGCGCACCGGGGCATCAGCGCGGCGCGCAATGTGGGCATGCGGCGGGCGCGCGGGGCGCTGATCGCCTTCTTGGACGATGACGACCGGTGGCTGCCGGGGTATCTGGACGCCCAGGTGACGTTCCTCGGCGAGCATCCCGAGTGCGGATGGGCGTTTACCTTCGCGTATCAAATTGACGGGCAGGGCCGCCGGACGGGCGCCATCGTCCCGCACCGGTGCCGGACGTCGCTCGCGCACCTGCTGTCCTGGCGGTCGATGTGGCTGCCGTCGCAGACGGTGGTCCGCCGGGAGTGCTTGCAGGCGGCGGGCGAGTTCGATGAACGAATTCCGGTAACGCAGGATCGGGACCTCTGGATCCGGCTCATTTACCGCTATCCAGTGGGGCAGGTGCCGAGCGTGCAGGTCGAGTACCGGGAGCATCGGGGCGGCATTTCCAAAAACCGCCGGCTCAAGATCGCGGACTACATCACGATCCTCAAGAAACTGCGGCACGATCCTCCGCCTGGAGTTTCCAGCGGATGGTGCGCCCGCGAGGCCGGGCGCCTCCATTATCAATTGGCGTGGGAGAGCCTGGACGGCGCCCGGTACGCGGACGCCGCGCACCACTTCCTGGGAGCGGTCACCGTCCGCCCGGACATCGGATTGCGGATGCCGAGGCGGCAGCCCCGCCCGGCGGCCTTCCGGCTCCTGGCGCCGTATCTCGGTGTCGGCTACGCGCTCGCACGAGCCGCGATCAAGCGTGGAGCCTCGCATGGCTGACCGGCGCATGATCACCGCCATTCAGCGCGCCACATCGGCGATACCCGGCGGCGCTGCGCTCAAGCAGCGGCTGCATGATGACGTGACCGCGTGCGGGGTGACCTACTGGCACCTCGCGCGGCGGCAGGATCCCGGATTCACCATGATGACATACCACCGCATCCTGGCCGGGCTCGATCCGTATTATGCCGATGGGCTGCCCCTGGCGACGTTGAAGACGCAGCTCAAGTTCTTCAAACGGTTTTGCCGGGTGTTGTCATTGGATGAGATCGTCTCCCGCCTGGAGGCGGGCAAGCCCCTGCCGCGCCGCTGCGTCACGCTGACGTTCGACGACGGTTTCCGCGATACGTACACGCTCGCCCTGCCGCTGCTGAGGCGCTACCGGTTGCCCGCGACGGTCTACGTGACCATCCAGGCGCTCGAGCGCGGCATCCTCTCCTCCGATATCGTGCGGTACGCGATGCGGCAGACTCGCGCTCACCGCGTCACAGTGCGCCACACGCCGACCCAACCCCTCGAGTATGATCTATCGAGCGAAGCGGCTCGCCTGAGAACGCTCTCCGATCTGCAGCTGCGTCTCACCACGATCCCCAACGACGAGCGCTTGACCATCGTGGCGGCGATCACCCGGCAGCTGCTGGGGTGTTTGCCTGAAGAAGTGCGCGTGCCCGATCTGATGTTGACGTGGGAGCAGGTGCGGGAGATGGCCGCGCACCAGGTCACCATTGGAGCCCATACGCTCAGCCACGCGGTGCTCACCCGCCTGCCCCTCCAGCAGGCGACCGAGGAGATCGTGCAGTCGAAGCGGATCCTGGAATCGAGGCTCCAGCGGCCGGTGGAGCATTTCGCCTATCCCCATGGCGCGCCGTGGTGCGTCTCGCCGGCGGTCCGCGACGAAGTGGAGCGGGCCGGGTTTCGCAGCGCGTGCACCACGCTGCCGGGCCTCAACACGCCGCAGACGGATCGGTGGCTCCTGCGGCGCGTCGACGGCCGGCAGGCCTCCTTGCGGTCGTTCGTTCGATACCTGACAGGACAATGACGATGCCGGCCCTGCGGATCTGCCTGCTCTCGCAAAACTATCCGCCGTCGACCCACCTGGGCGGCATCGGGGTCGTCGTGCACCGGCTGGCGGCCGGCCTGTCGGCTGCGGGGCATCGCGTGCACGTGATCGCGCGCGCTGAAGGGCAGGATCGGGAATCCACGCAGGAGCAGGACGGCGTCACCGTCCACCGCGTGCGCCCGGTGGCTCTGCCGCGCGGCCTCTGGCGGCTGGAACGGCTGCACCCCACGCTCGGCTTCAGGATCCGTTACAGCGTGAGGGTGAACCAACAGCTGCAAGCGTTGATCGCGCAGGGTGAGATGGGCGTCGTGGTGTCTCCCGACTATAACGGGGAGGCGTGGTGGTTCACCCGTGTCGGCAAGCGCGTGCCCCTCGTGGTCAGCCTCCACGGGCCGAGCTTCACCGCCCGCCAGGGCCGCGGTTCATGGCGCGCGCGCCTGGAGGATTGGCTGGAGCGGGATCTGGTCAATCGCGCGGATCGCATCCATGCGGTCAGCGGCAACATCGCCGATCTGGTGGCAGAGCGATTCCACGTGCTCCGGCAGCGGATCCAGGTGATCCACAACCCGATGGACTTGCAGGCCATGGGGGCCGTGCGCAACGGGTCGCCGGCCGGCGCAACACCCTGCGTCGTGTACGCCGGCCGGCTCGAGCATCGCAAGGGGGCGGACGTCCTCGCCCGGGCGATCCCCCTTGTGCACGCGCGCCATCCACAGACGCAGTTCCTGCTGATCGGCCGCGACAGCGCGCCCTCGACCGCCGAGCGGATGCGCGCGCTGGCCGGCGGATCGGCCAACCGGATGCGCTTTTTGGGACAGCAGCCGCACGCGCAGGTCCTGGCGCACTACCGCCACAGCACCGTGTGCGTCTTTCCCTCTCGCGTGGAGCCGTTCGGGACCGTCGGGCTGGAGGCGATGGCCTGCGGGAAGCCGGTCGTCGCCACCACCGGCACAGGGTTTGTCGAGATGATCGAACACGGGGTGAGCGGCCTGCTCGTCCCGCCCGGCGACGCGGACGCATTGGCCGGGCAGATCATCCGGCTCCTGGATGATGCGGCGTTGCGCCATCGCCTCGGCACGCAGGCGCGCGCCACCATTGAGCGGCAGTTCACTACAGCACAGATCCTCCCGCAATGGGAAGTGCTCCTGCGCCAGGCGGCCCGCGCAGAGGTACCCCGCTGATGCCCGCCGTCACCGTGATCACGGCCACCTATAACCGGGCAACACTGCTGCCGCGGGCGATCGAGAGCGTCCTGGCGCAAACGTATCAGGACTGGGAGCTGATCATCGTGGACGACGGCTCCACCGACGGCACGCCGGAGGTGGGGGCCGCCGCTCAGCAGCGGGACCGCCGGATTCGCATGGTGCGGGGATCGCACCGCGGCCTGGCCGCGGCGCGCAACACCGGGCTCGCGCACGCGCAGGGCCGCTACGTGGCGTTTCTTGATGACGATGACATCGTGCTTCCCGGGAAGTTGGCGCACCAGGTTCAAGTGCTGGAACACCGACCGGAGCTCGGCTTTATCTATTCGCTGGTGCGCCATGAGGACACACAGGGAAGAACATTCAACGTGCCCAGAGAACCCGGCCGCGCATTCAACGACCTCTTCCAGGGGCAAGCCCCCTACGTCCATGGAGTGCTGGTGAGGCGGTCGGCCATCGAGAGGGCCGGCGGGTTCCGGGATCATCTGCCGTTTTGTGAGGATTACGACCTCTGGCTTCGGATTGCCGCGGCCGCGCCCTTTGACTACACCCGCGAGGTCGTCGCGATCTGTTACCGGCATCCCGGGAACATGTCTCGAGCCGTCGCCTCGCTCGCCGAAGTTGAACTCTCGGTGCTGGCGGAGATTCTCGAGTGGAGGCGGCTGGGCGTGCCGGCCGCCATGCGCCGCCGCCGCCTGGCCTTGCTCAGCTATGACATCGCCAGGCGCCGGTTCGATGGCGGCGACTACCAACGCGCGGCCGCGGCGTTTTTCAGGGCCGTCTGCTGGAGGCCGGATGTCGGGCTCCTGGCTCGGGCGTACCGGAGCCAGCCCCGCCAGGGCTCGCTGAGGAAACTCCTCAAGCCCTATCTGGCGATCCCGTACTGCGCGCTGCGCTGTGCCGTACCGCATCGCGCCGGCGCGGCGGAGGCGGTCCGATGAGCCGTCCGCTGGTCTCCGTCCTGATGGCCACGTACAATCGGGCGGCGTTCCTGCCGCAGGCGATCGAGAGCGTCCTCGCGCAGACCTATCCGCACTGGGAGCTCGTCATCATCAATGATGGCTCAACGGACAACACGCGGCAGATCGTCGAGTCGTTCCAGGCTCGCGACGCGCGCATCCGCTATGTCTACCAAGCCAACCAGGGATTGGCCGCGTCACGGCATCACGGCGTCCGGCTGTGTCGGGGGAAGTATATCGCGTTCCTCGATGACGACGACCTCTATCTGCCCGACAAGTTGGAGCAGCAGGTGGCGTTCCTCGAAGCGCATCCGGAGATCGGGCTGGTCTATTCCCCTGTCCAGCTGGTGGACCGTGAGAAACGAGTGCTCGGCATGTACCCCCAGCAGCCGGCCCGGACGTTCTTGGAACTGATCGATGGCTGCACGATCGCGACCCACGGCGTCCTCGTACGTACAGCCTGCTTCCACCAAGTGGGCACCTTCCGGAAGGATCGGTCCCCGGCGGAAGATTATGACATGTGGTTGCGGATCAGCCAGTCGTACGCCATTGCGTTCCTGCCCGAGTGCGTTGGGCTGTATCGGAAGCACGAGACCTGTATGACGCAGGATGTGTTCTCAGCATACGCCGCGTATCGACGCATCTACGCCACCCTCTTGAAGACCGGTCGACTGTCGCAGGAAGCGCGGCAGCGTGTCTCGCGTGCGTTGACCAGGACCGTCCGCGTCCTGGCCGTGTGCCACTATCAACGCGCAGCCGGGTCGCTGGAGAGCTGCCGCTACAGCGAAGCAGCCAGGTCCTACAGCGCGGCGATCCGATTCGCTCCGCTCGTGGGACTGCACGTGCCTTGGGGAGGATCGCGCCACCTCCTCTATCGGATCGTCCGCCCCTATGCGGCCTGGCTGTACTGCGGGTGGAGGGCGTTGACGGCCACGAGGACGCGGCGTCGCATCGCGTACTACTTGGTGACCGGCGGGTTTGGTGGCGTGGAGATGTACTTGCTGGCGATGCTGCGGCGGTTGGATCGAGCACGATTCGATCCGATCGTGTACTTCTCGTGCAGCGATCTGGAAGCGGATCGACGGATCCGAGGAGAACTGGAGCGGCTCAAAGTCCCCATCCAGCCCGTGAGCCCTGAGGGAGTCCCGCTTTCCCAGACGCTCGGGAATGGGGGCTCCAGCGCGAGCCACGCCCTCCCTGCGAGGAGCAGGGTGCTACGTTCATCGCGCGTCAAGCAGATTCTCCTGGCGCGGGTCCCGCAGGGCGTGCGGGCGGCGTGGTATCACGCGAAACACGTGCGCCGGACGGCGGAGTACCTCAGGCGCGACGCGATTGACATCGTGCACGTCCTGCACGGCCACTACCCCTCGCTTGAGGCGCCGCTCATTGCCGGCCGTCTCGCGGGGATTCCCGTGCGCATTGCCGACGTCCGATTGCGCCCAGATTCCATCCACGGTTTGCCGTTTGTCCGGAAAGGTCTTGTCCGGCTGGCAGCGACCAGCGCGACGGCGGTCTACGCCATGAGCCAACGCATGGCGAATGAGCTGGTCACGCAGTGCCGAGTTGCTCGCAACCGGATTCACGTCGTGCGGCTCGCGGGAATCGACCTGGCACCGTTCATGGACCCCAGCCTTCCTCCGTTGACGAAGGCCCAGCTGGGTCTTCCGCCTCGCTGCACCGTGGTGGTCGTGCCGGCTCGGTTCATGCCCCAGAAAGGGCATGGGATTCTCCTGGACGCCATCGCCGCCTTGCAAGCGAAGCATCCCGAGGTCCGGTATCTCTTCCTCGGGGATGGACCACTGCAAGGCGACATCGAGCGGTCCATCACCGCCAAGCGGCTCAACAGCCAGATCCACTTTCTCGGGTTCCGGGATGATATGCCGCGTCTGCTGAAGGCGGCCGACCTCGTCGTGATCCCCTCGCTGTTTGAAGGGGGGCCGTACGTCCTGCTGGAAGCGATGGCGGCTGGCAAGCCGGTCGTCACCACTGATGTGGGATTTACCCGTGAAGTGTTTGTGGATAGCCAGATGGGACGGATCGTCACGTCGAATCGGAGTGCCGAGCTCGCCAGCGCCATGGATCAGCTGCTCGCGGCGGAGCCCGCAATGTTACGCGGCATGGGTGCCGCGGCTCAGCGGCAGATCCAATTGCTCTGGTCCCAGGAAGCGACATCTTGCGCGGTCCCGAACGGTTCTCCGCACAACGGCAGGAACACATGAGCGCTCGTGCCAGCGTGATCGTGTGCACGTATAACCGATGCGAGAGCCTGCGGGACATCCTGAAGGCGCTCCAACAGCAGGAGCTGCGCGATGGGGCGACCATAGACATCATCGTCGTGGACAACAACAGCACCGATCGTACACCCGAGGCGATCCTGGAGATCGCGAGGGGCGGCCGGTGGCCGCTGCGCTACGTCTTCGAGCCACAGCAGGGGCTCAGCCGTGCGCGCAACCGCGGCATCCGCGAAGCCTCGGGCGAGATCATCGCGTTCACGGATGACGACGTGATGCCGGATCCGGCATGGGTCCAGCAGTTGGCGGCGGTGATGGAAACCCAGCGGGCGGATGCCGCCGGCGGCAGGATCCTGCCGCGGTGGCTGGCCAGCCCGCCTGCGTGGCTGCTGCAGAGCCGCTACCAGAAAGAGCTCTGGGACGCGCTCGCGCTGCTCGATGGCGGGCCGGAGGTCGCCGTGGCGGACGGCGGCAGTCTCAATATCATCTACGGCGCGAACATGGCGTTCCGCAAAGCGGTCTTTGCCGAGGTGGGCGTCTTCCGCACCGACCTGGGTCAGGGGGCGCGGCTGCCCCGCGGAGAAGATACCGACATGGTTGGGCGGCTGCTGAAGGCCGGCAAGCGCGTCGTCTACACGCCGCATGCGGTGGTGCATCACATGGTCGGGCCGGAGCGGATGCGCCGAGGATACTTTTGCCGGTGGAAGTTCCACTCCGGCCGGTCCATCGCCGCCTGGGCGCCGTTTGCAACACCGCTCGTGCCGAAATGGCTGGTACGGGAATGGGCCGCTCACGGGCTGCGGTCGGTCTGGGCGTATCTGCGGGGTCAGCGGGACCTCGGCCTGCACCTCGAGCTGGCGTTCTGGTACCAGCTGGGACAGATCACCGAGACGCTGCGGCACGCATGGTTGAAGACCGGAATCGCCTGGCCGGCCAAGTGGGCGGAAGGAGCGCAGCCATGAATCCGGCCGTCAGCGTGATTCTTCCCACGCACAACCGGGCGGAACTGCTCATGGAAGCGGTGGAGAGCGTGCGCACCCAGACGTTCGCCAGCTGGGAACTGCTGATCGTGGACGACGGTTCAGCGGACGGCACCGCGGAAGCGGTTCGCGCGGCGTGTGCGGCGGATCCGCGCATCCGAAGCATCCGTCAGGCCAACCAGGGGGTCGCCGCCGCCCGCAACGCGGGCATCGCGGCCAGCCGCGGCGAATTGATCGCCTTCCTCGATGATGATGACCGGTGGCTGCCACGGAAGCTTGAGGCCCAGACGGCGTTCATGCAGGCCCACGCTGCGCTCGGGTTCAGCTACACGCGGTATCAGTTCGTCGGGGGCCTCTCCGGCCGCGTGCGGATCGATCCACCCCGGCTGCTGACGACCTTCGAGGAGCTGCTCAGCGTGAACTGCATCAACACCTCCACCGTGATGGTCCGGCGGGACGCGCTGGATACCGTCGGCGGCTTCAAGGCGGTGTACCAGCTGAACGAAGATTATCACCTCTGGCTGCGCATCGCCCAGCAGTTTCCCATCGGAGCCCTCGGCGACCCGCTGGCGGTGTACACCCACCGGTCGGCCGTTAGACGCTTGACGCAGGACCGGATGGTGCTGGCGCTCACCGGCATTCACGCGCTGGCCGATTTGCGGCTTGAGGGGCGGTGCCGAAAGGTGCGCAGAGCCCACATTGCTAAAATCCATTACGAACTTGGCCGTACCTGCTGGAACGCCGAGGCGTATTGGCGCGCCGCAAAACATTTCACGCTCGCGCTGTGCACGCACCCGCTGGCGCGGGTGCTGGCCCGGAAGCGGAATGAGCGGGGGCTCGGGCTGGCGCTCCATGTCCTGAAAGGGTATCTGAGCGTGCCTTGGTGCCTGGTGAAGGGAGCGCTCCATGCCGGCCGTTAGCGCGATCATCCCGACCTATAACCGGGCCGCGTTCCTCAAGGAAGCGATGGCGAGCATCCAGGCGCAGACCTTCACCGACTGGGAGCTGATCGTGGTGGACGATGGGTCAACCGATGCCACCCGCGAGGTCGTGCAAGCCGTGCAGCGTCGTGACCCGCGCGTGCGCTATCTCTTCCAATCCAACCGCGGCGGCGCGGAAGCGCGCAACGCCGCGCTCGAGCGCGCCAGCGGCTCGCTCGTGGCGTTCCTCGATGATGACGACACCTGGCTGCCTGAGAAGTTGGCCCGCCAGGTTGCGGTGATGACCCATGCGCCCGAGCGCGTTGGCCTGGTCGCCTGCGGTGCCTACCCCATTGCGGCCTCCGGCGAATGCCTGGAAGCGGAATGGCCGGACTTCGGCGGGCTGCCGCCCCTGAAAGTCCTGCTGCGGGTGGGCTGTGTTATCCGGTCGTTGTCCGGCGTCATGGTCCGGAGATCGTGCGTCGAGCGCGTGGGCCGGCTGAACGCCGCCTATCGGGTGACGAACGACTACGAATGGTATCTGCGGCTCGCCAGAATCTATGACTTCCTCATCATGCCGGAGCCGCTCTACCAGTACCGGTACCACCCGGGCAACATCTCCGGCAACGGTCCCGAGGTGCGCCGGCAACTCATCCAGCTGCTGGAAGGCGTCACGCCCGGGGCGGATTGGCTCAGCCGCCACGTACTGTACCGGCGTCTGGCCCTGCTGCATTACGAATCTGCGGCAGCGGCGGTGGATCGTCTAGCATGGGCTCAAGCCGCCTGGCACTGCGGGCGGGCGATCGCGCACGATCCGCTCGTGGGGGCGCGGATCCGCTGGGGCCGTTGGGCGAATCCCGTCTATCGCACCATCCGGCCCTATGGCGCGCTCCTCTATTTCACCTGGGCCTCGCTGCGCGAGAGTCCGGCCACGACAACCTCAGCCCATGCCAAACGTTAGCGTGATCCTTCCAACCTGCAACCGGTCCGCGCGGCTGCGCGAGGCGGTCGCCAGCATCCAGGCGCAGACGGTCACCGACTGGGAACTGCTCATCGTGGACGACGGCTCGACAGATGAGACGCCGCAGGCGGCCCGCGAGCTGTGCGACGGCGATGCGCGCATCCACTGCCTGCGCCAGAACAACCGGGGCGGGGCGGCCGCGCGCAACGCGGGCATCCGGGCCGCGCGGGGTGCGTTGATCGCGTTCCTCGACGATGATGACGCGTGGGTGCCGGGGAAACTGGCGGCCCAATGCCGTCTCCTGGACCAGGAGCGGGGACTTGGTTGGGTCTACAGCCATCTGGCGATCCACAACCACGACACCGGCATCACCGAAACGCGCGGCCGGTCCGTGACCTCCTTCCGCGAGTTGTTCCGCGGCCGGTTTATTGGGCTGCAGACCATGGTGGTCCAGCACTCGGTGATTGAGCGCGCCGGCCTTTTGAACGAGGACCCGGCCATCTGGGGCGCGGAGGACCTGGAGTGGTGCCTGCGGTTGGCCAAAGTCGCTCCCTTCCGGTGCGTGCCGGAGCCGCTGACCATCCGCAACCTCTTCGCCGAGCACGGGACGCTCGAGCGGCAGGCCCGGTACCTGGAGGGGCTGATCCGGATGTACCGCCAGCTCGACCTCTCCGGGCAGCAGGAGGTGACGGCGCTGGATCGGACCCGAAAGGTCGCCGATCTCCACCACCACGCGGCCTGTTTCTACCGCGAGCATGGCGCGTACCGGCAGGCGGCGTCCCATTTCGGCCGCGCGCTCCTGACGTACCCGCCGATTGGCCTGTACCTGTCCACCGGATCGCGGACGTGGCAACAGCAACTGCGGCAAGTCCTTGCACCGTTGGTGCAGGGTGCGGCATGCTTATTGAAAGCGTCCAAAAACGGGCTGGTCATTCGCCACAACACCTGACGGTCATGCCACTTGTGAGCGTTGTGCTGCCAACCTATAACCGTGCGGCGATGCTGAGGGACGCCATCGCCAGCGTGCGCGCCCAGACCTTCCAGGACTGGGAGCTGCTGGTGATTGACGACGGCTCAACCGATGGCACCGCCGCGGTGATCCGCGACGCGTCACGGAGCGACCGCCGCATCCGCGGCCTGCGCGGCGCGCACCGGGGCGTGTCGGCGTCACGCAACCTGGGGATCGAGCAGGCGGCGGGGACGTACGTCGCATTCCTCGACGATGACGACTATTGGCTGCCGGGCAAGGTGGAGCAGCAGGTGGCACAGCTAAACGCGCACCCGGCCTGGGCGTTCGTCTACACGCAGGCCGAACTGCGCTACGAGGACGGGCTCAAGAAGCTGCGCCAGCCGCTCGCCACGACGTTTGAGATGCTCTTGACGAAGAACACCATCGCCGTGCCGGCGGTGCTCGCGCGCCGCAGCGTGCTGCTCGAGATGGGCGGATTTCCGGTGGTGATGCGGGTGGCGGAGGACACCGACCTGTGGCTGCGCATCGCCGCGCGCTATCCATTCGGGATGATGCCAGAGCCGCTCACCATCTGCAGCCAGTCGAACGTGCGCAACGACGCCCGCTACCGCGAGGCGGTCGTCAACCACCTCACCACGCTGAAGGGGCTCCAGGCGCACCTGACGGCGCCATCCCGCCGCAAATTGGTCAGCCAGAAGATCGCGCGGGAACACTACAAACTCGCGCGGCTCAACCGCCAGGAGCAGCGCTACGTGGAGGCTGCGGCGGAGTTTGCGCGAGCGGTCTGGTCCGATGCGGCGGTGGGGTTGTCGTGGCGCAAGGAAGCGCGGGAATCCGCACTGGGCTTTTTCCTCAAGCCGTATCTTGGGATCATCGCGTGCGCGTTGCGCGCCTGCCTGGCACCGGTGCTGCGCGGCAGGAGGACGGCGTAATGCGCACCGTTCTCTATGTAGAAACCGGCACCGGATTCGGCGGCTCGGCGCAGAACCTGGCCACACGCCTGCAGGGGCTGGACCGCGCGCGATTCCGCCCAATCGTGGTGGCCTACCACGACGGCGGCGCCATCCGGCAGATCCGCGCGCTGGGCGTGCCGATCCACATCATGCCGCCGGTCGTGCCCAAAGTGGGCGGGTATCTGTGGCTGATCCAGAACTGGCTGCGGCACGAGTGGCCACGCACGCGCCGCCTGATCCGCCTCATCCGCCGCGAGCACGTGGACCTCGTGCACACGAACAACGATCTGTACTCGTCGGTCGCGCCCCTGTGGGCGGCGAAACTGACGGGCCGCCCCGTGATCTGCCACCTCCAACTGACGCGCACGCCGACGGCATTGGAGCGGCGGCTCGGCCGCTGGGCCGACCGGCTGGTCGCGGTCACCCGCCACGCGCACGACCTGTATCGCCGCTCGTGGCCGGCGGAGCGCCTCGAAGTCGTCTACGACGCCGTCCAGACGAATGGGTTGCGCATCGACGGCTTGCCGGCGCTGCGGCAGGATCTTGGGTTTCCACCGGCGGCACCGGTCGTCGGGCTGCTGGCGCGCTGCGTGCCCGGCAAGGGGTACGAGGAGTTTCTCCGCGCCGCGGCGATCGTACGAGCTCACGAACCGTCGGCGCGGTTTCTGATCGTCGGCAACGGGCCGGGTGGGGACCAGGCGCATGAGGCGGCGATGCGCCGGCTGGCCGATGCGCTGGGGTTGACGCCCTGCGTGGCATGGGGCGGCTGGCGCAACGACACGGCGCGCATCCTGCACCTGCTCAGCGTGGTGGTGCAGGCCTCCTCGACGTTTCCTGAAGGGCTCTCGCGAGTGCTCCTCGAAGCGATGGCCTACGGCCGGCCGGTGGTGGCGACCAGCCTGCCCACCACGTGCGAGGCGGTCGTGGACGGCCAGACCGGTTTGCTCGCGCGGCCTGGCGATCCGCAGGCGCTGGCCGAGGCCATCGTGGCGATCCTGAAAGACCGCGCGCTGGCCGAGCGGCTCGGCGGGCAGGGGCGCGCGCGCGTCGCGGAGCGCTTCAGCGTGGCCGCCCACGCCGCGCAGGTCATGCGGCTGTATGACAACGTGCTGAACGCGATATGATCCCACCACCTGGCGGAGGCGGCGTCCGCACCAAGGCCGCCTATGTTTATCTGCTCCGTAGTCAAGTAGACGGGACGTTCTACCTAGGATGGACTACGGATGTGCGGCGCCGCCTGGTTGAGCATGCCGCGATTGGCACAACCTATACGAAACGAAAAGGTCCATGGCAACTCATTGGATTCGAAACGTATCCTTCAATTGAATCGGCCAAGGCCCGCGAGCGGAGCCTGAAGCATCATCCACGAATGTATGCGCTATTGAAGAAACGGTTGCTCAACCAGGCTGCCAACGGCAGCCTCCGCCAGGTGGTGGGATGATCCCTAAACGGAAAAAACCTATTATCGAATCCTGGGTCGACAGCCGCATCTGGCCGATGATCATGCTGATCGGTCTCTTCGCCTACATCGTGCTCAAGGAGATCGAGCTGCCCTCCGTGATCCTCGCAGCCGTGTCAGGCCTGGGGCTGCTGGGGCTGTTCATGACCGGCGTGCAGCATCCGGAGCTGACGCTCTACGTGCTGGTCATCTACCTGCCGTTCAGCCGCGAACTCGTCGGCGACTTCAGCACGCAGGCCACCGCGCTGAACCTCACCAACATCCTGATGATCATGGTGTTCATCGGCCACGCCGTGCACTCACAGTCCAGGGGCTACCCGATCTTCACCGGCTCGCCGATGAACAAGCTGGTGTGGTTCTTCTGCATCATGGGCGCCATGGCGCTCTTCCGCGCGGGCTTCGAATACGGCTCGTCCTACCTGATCGAGTTCATCTTCCCGCTCAAAC
Organism: Candidatus Omnitrophota bacterium; assembly: GCA_016206585.1. Classification (GTDB taxonomy): domain Bacteria; phylum Omnitrophota; class Gorgyraeia; order Aquiviventales; family Aquiviventaceae; genus JACQRE01. The sequence goes on from JACQRE010000013.1 coordinate 21,538, forward strand.
GGTGGCTGACCCCGGTCTTCTGCTACTTCCTCACCCTGTGGGTGGTCCGGGAGAAGCGCACGTGGAAGGCGGTGGTCATCCTGATCATGGTGACGGTCTCCATGATCGGGGCGATGGCGACGTGGGACTACTTCAACAGCGACCAGAGTCTCAGTCTGGAGAAGAGCCGCATCGGCTCCATCGCGCAGAACCCCAACACGCTGGCCGCCTTCTTCAACTACTACATGTTCCTCCTGCTTTCGTTCTTCCTGACCTACGCGGGGCAGCACCGGACGTGGCTGCTGCTGATCCCCTTCGCCCTGTGCTTCCGCGGCATCATGGTGACCTTCTCCCGCGGCGGCTACCTCGGGTTCATGCTGGGCACCCTGGGCACCACGTTCTTCAAGAACGCCTTCCTCTTCATGATGACCGTCGGGTTCTTCGTCACGGTGACCCTCAACCCGGCGCTCCTGCCCAAGGGTATCCAGTACCGCATGGGGATGACCATCGAGCGCAGCAACGACCCGGCGGTGATCGACGAGGGGCCGGGCACGCTGGAGTCCAGTGCGGCCACCCGCGTCGAGATCTGGAAGGGCGCCGTCGAGATGATCAAAGACCACCCGTGGTGGGGGGTGGGCTATGGGGCGTTTCCCGCGCACATCGGTTTCTACACCGAGGGGCGCGTCGCCGGCATGGACGCCCACAACAGCTACCTGCTCATCGCCTCCGAGATGGGGATCCCAACGCTCGTCGTCTTCCTCATCATCCTGCTGGTGGCGGGGTGGTACACCTTCTGGTTCTACCGGCGCACGCCGGATCAGTTCTTCAAGGCGACGGCGCTGGGCTTCCTCGGCGGGCTCTCCGCGCTGCTCATCGTCAACTTCTTCGGCTCGCGCATCGACTCGCAGGAGGTCAGCAGCTACCTCTGGATCCTGATCGGGCTTATCATGCGGGGCATCCTGATGGAGCAGGTGGTGATCCGGGAAGCCAAGGTGGTCCGGGCCAAAGCGGTCAAGGCCAGGCTGCGCGCCGCCATCGCGGGGCCCGCGACATGAGCGCCGGCGGAAGAGGGGACGGCAGGAGGCTACGGGCGCTTCTCGCGCCGCGGGTGCTCACGACGATACTCGGCGATAATGCGCTCAACATCTTGTGGTGTCAGGCGAAGCCGCCTGGCTTCCCGTTCGCGTGCGGATGCTGACGGGGATGACAGGATCGGCCACCCGACCGAGCGAAATGATCTTCGTGCCGATCGGGAATTCAACCGGCATGCCCGGCGTAAATGCAAATCGCCTTCTTGGGTGGGACGTAACCGACGATGAGCGCCTGCCGGTCGAGGCGTCGTTTACGGATAGCCTTCAGCAGGGCTGGGTAGGTGTCGCCGCTGGCCAAGACTTTGCCGTCTTCCCGGGCGATGAACTTTCCCCCGTACCGGCGTTGGAGTTTGGCGTAGGAAATCACCTTGACTGAGATATGCCGTTTCATGCGAACCTCTCACAACATGACTATATCATCTGGATGAAATGATGTCAAAACCAGTGACGGACAGAGGGTCCCTCAACTATGTCAGGCTCGGGGTCATCACGAGCCAGTTTCCTGAGCTGCACGAGACGTTCGTCATCCGCGAGCTGGCGGCGCTGCGCGAGGCGGGCATCCCGCTGCGGATCTACTCGCTGAAGCGCTGCCGCGACCGCATCGTGCATCCGGAAGCCAACACGCTGTTGCCGCTGACGGTCTACGTGGCGTGGGACGATCCGCGCGTGTGGCTCTCCGGCGCATGGCAGCTGCTGCGCCATCCGCGGCGCGCGCTCGCTGCGAAAACCTGGGTCATCCGGCACCACGGCCAGTCGACGGCAACACTGATCAAGGCGCTCGTCGTGTGGGTGCAGGCGGCAGCGCTCACGCGCCGGATGGCGCGCGACGGCGTCACGCACGTGCACGCCCACTGGGCGACGATGCCCACGACCGCGGCCGTCATCGTCTCGCAGTGGGCCGGGGTCCCGTTCAGCTTCACCGCGCACGCCTGGGACCTGTTCGTCGCCAACCCCTCGCTGCCGGAGAAGGTGCGGCTGGCCCGCCGCGTCATCACGTGCACCGAGTACAACCGCCAACATTTGATGCAGCGGGTTCCTGAGGCGAAAGGAAAGATCATACTCAATTACCACGGAGTTGACGTGACCCAATTCCAACGGGTTCCGCAGTTCGGAGTGCGGAATGCGGAGTGCGGAGTGAAAAGCCGTAACTCCGAACTCCGAACTCCGAGCTCCGAGCTCTCTATGCCTTTGTTCTTGTCGGTGGGTCGGCTGGTGGAGACGAAAGGCTACAACGTCCTCCTCGAGGCCTACCGGCTGCTGCGCCAACGGCGGCGGGACTTCCGGGCCGTGATCGTGGGGCAGGGGCCGCTGCGCGCGATGCTCGAGCGGCGCATCCGCGCGCTGGGGCTCGCCGGCTGCGTGGAGCTGCGCCCCTCGATGCCGCGCGAGGCGCTTCGGACGCTCTACACGCAGGCGGCGGCGTTCGTGCTGCCCAGCGTCGTCGCCCCCAGCGGTGACCGCGACGGTATCCCCAACGTGATCCTCGAGGCAATGGCGATGCGCCTGCCGGTCATTTCGACCGCGGTCTCCGGCATCCCCGAGGCGGTGCAGGACCGGCGCACCGGCCTGCTGGTGCCGCCGAACGATCCCAAAGCGCTGGCCCACGCGATCGAGGCGCTCTTGCGCCGTCCCCACCTCGTGCCGATGATGGGCGACCAGGGCCGCATGTGGGCCGAGACGCAGTTCGGGGCGAGGGAGCACATGGCCCGTCTGGTGGGACAGATGGAAGAACTGCTTTCAGCGACAAGCGACAAGCGACAAGCAACAGTAGAGTTCGGAATGCGGAGTGCGGAATGCGGAGTAGAAGCCGGTCACTCCGAATTCCGCACTCCGAACTCCCCACTGCGGGTGCTGTATGTGATTTGGTCCCTTGGGCTGGGTGGTGCTGAACAAGTCGTCATCCGGTTGGCCGCCGGCCTTGACCGGACCCGGTTCACGCCGATCATCTGCTGCCTCAATGAGCCGGGGCCGTTTGCGTCCCGCGCGCACGACGCGGGGATCGAGGTCGTGGCACTCCACAAGCGCGGGCCGCTGGATCTGCGCATCATCCCGCGGCTGGCCCGACTCATGCGCGAGCAGCACGTCGGCGTCGTGCACACCCATCTCTGGGGCGCGAACTTCTGGGGACGACTCGCGGCGCGCCGGGCCGGTGTGCCGGTCGTGATCGCCACTGAGCACAACGTCGACACCTGGAAGGGCCCGTTCCACTTCGCGCTCGACCGGTTCCTGGCCCCCCGGACGACAGCGCTCGTCGCCGTGTCGGCCCAAGTCCGTGATTTCTATGAATCGCACGGGGTTGGCCGCGGACGCTGGCGCGTCATCTACAACGGCATCGAGACATCTCCTGCGCCCTCGCGCACCCGCGGCAGCGCGTACCGGAGCCTCGGCGTCGTGAACGGCCAGCCGGTAGTCGGCCTGGTGGGCCGGCTCGCGGCCGCGAAGGCGCCGTCGGTGTTCGTGCAGGCGATCGACCGGGCGCGGCGGCAACTGCCCGCGATCAAGGCGCTGATCATCGGCGAGGGGCCGCTGTGCGCCGAGGTCGAGGCGGAGGTTCGTCGGCTGGGGCTGGAACCGCACGTGGTCTTCACCGGGCTGCGCCATGACGTGCCGGAGCTGCTCGCCGGAATGGACGCGCTCGTCTTCTCCTCGGAGCGGGAGGGGCTCTCGATGGCGATGCTCGAGGCGATGGCCTCCGGCGTGCCGGTCGTCGCCACGCGCGTCGGCGGCACCCCGGAGCTCATCGAGTCCGGCGTCAGCGGGGTGTTGGTTCCCCCAGGGAATGCCGAAGCGCTTGCCCAGGAACTCGTCAGAGTGCTGACCAATCCCGCGCAAGCCGAGGCGATCCGTCGTGCGGCTCGCGGTCGCGTTGAGCAGGAGTTCTCGATGTCCCGGATGCTCGCAGCGCATGAGGCGCTCTATAACCCATGAACGCGCCAACGCGCCAACGCGCCAACACGCTCACAAAGGTCTGCTATGTCATCGACGACCTCGGGATCGGCGGCGCGCAACGCCAGCTCGTCGAGCTGGCCAAGGCGCTGCCGCGAGACCGCTACGCCCTGCACGTCATCAGCCTCTCGACGGACAAGCGCGCCTTCGAGCCGGCGATCCGGCAGCTCGATGTGCCGCTGACGCTCATCCCCCCGTCGGGCGTCTGGTCGCCTGGCACCTTCTCCGCGCTCTACCGGACGCTGCGCGCGCAGCGCCCCGACGTCGTCCACACGTGGCTGTTCACCGCCGACCTCTACGGGCGGTTGGCGGCGTGGCTGGCCCGCGTGCCGGTCATCCTCAGCGCGGTGCGCAGCGTCGAGCCGGACAAACCCGCCCACTACGTGCTGGCGGACCGGCTGCTGCGCCGGATCACCACGGCCTTCACCGTCAACGCGAAAGCCATCGGAATCGTCTTGTCATCGCGCGAGCGGGTCAGCCCTTCGCGCATCCAGACCGTCTACAACGGCGTGGATTTGGCGGTGTTCGACCCATCGAGACGAGATGGCGCGATCCGCCAGCAGATCGCCGTCGGCCATGACGCGCCTCTCATCGGCATCGTCGGCCGGCTGGCCCCGGTCAAGGACCACGCGACGTTCCTCCGGGCCGCCGCCCTGGTCGTGCGCGAGGAGCCCGCCGCGCGGTTCCTCATTGCGGGCAGCGGGCCGCTGCGCGATGCGCTGCGCCAGGCGGTGGCGCGGCTCAACCTGCAGGAGCACGTGCGCTTCCTCGACAGCCAGTCCGAGGCCGCGCCCGTCTTCGCCGCGCTGGACGTCGTGGTCGTGACCTCCCGCTATGAGGGCTGCTGCAACGTGATCCTCGAGGGCATGGCCATGGGCAAGCCGGTGATCGCCACGGCGGTCGGCGGCAACCCTGAGCTCGTCATCCCCGGCGAAACCGGCCTGCTCATTCCGCCGGAGGACCCGCAGAACCTGGCCGATGCCATCCTCCATCTCCTTCAGGATCCGGATCGGGCGCGCGCCATGGGCCAGGCGGCCCGCCGCCGCATCGAGGAGCATTTCACGCTGGAGCGCATGGCGGAGCAGACGGATCAGTTCTACCAGGCCATCATGCAGGAGCGGCGCCGATGAACAGCTCCGCCTTCGCGCGCGTGCTGGGATCCTGGCGGTCGGTGTCCGCGGTCCGGCAGCTGCTCGACGCGGCCGGGCAGCTGCGCGAGACGCTCGATGCGCGCG
>JACQRE010000092.1 GCA_016206585.1 Candidatus Omnitrophota bacterium
AGTGGTATTCGTCCCAGCCGCGGGGCTCGATGGGGGCGGTGTGAATGATGAAGTTGTAGGCCGGGTTGGAGAGTGTCGCGCGGACCCGCACCAGCGTCTCCTTGAGGATGCGGGCGAAGTCCATCATCGCCTCGGGGCCGATCTGGGCGAAGTCGGCGTGGTGCTCCTTCGGCAGGATCCAGATCTCGAACGGAAAGCCCGCCATGAACGGGCAGAAGGCGATGAACGCGCGGTTCTCGCAGACGATCCGCTCCCCCTCCTGCAGCTCCTGCGCCATCATGTCGCAGTAGGGGCAGCGCTCCCGGAACTCGAAGTACCGCTCCGCCCCCTTGAGCTCCTCGTAGACGCGCTTCGGGACGATGGGCAGTGCGATGAGCTGCGAGTGGGTGTGCTCGAGCGACGCGCCGGCCGAGAGCCCGAAGTTCTTGAAGATCAGCGTGTACTTGAGCCGCTTGTCGCCCCGCAGGTCGAGCGAGCGGACCTTGAACGCCTTGATGACCTGCGTCAGCTCCTCGACGCTCAGGTCGGCCGTCTGGCGCTGGTGATCCGGCGTCTCCGCGATCACCTCGTGGGCGCCCACCCCGTTGCACATGTCGAAGACGCCCAGGCCGCGCCGGTCGAGCCCGCCCTCGATCTTCAGCGCCGGGAACTTGTTCGCCACGACGCGCAGCTGCCAGCCGGGGCTGTTCGGCGGGCCGCCCGGCGGCCGCACCACGTAGATCTCCGGCGGGGTCATCGCCTCGTTTCCGTAGCAGAAGGGGCACTTGCTGGTCCCCATCGCATGAGACTCCACCTCGAACCCCTCGGGGCCCATCGGTCCGTCGGTCTCGATGATGTTCCACCGGCCGATCACCGGATCCTTCCGCAGCTCAGACATGAGAGTTCCTCAACAACCAGTTGTCGTGGAACGTGTAACGTTTAACGTGTAACGGGAAGAACGCCGGAGCAGAAGCATTGGCTCTCGGTTGGACCACGTTACACGTTACACGTTTCACGTTACACGAAGGAATCATTTGGTCTCTACGTGGACGGGCGCCTCGGTCTCTTCGACGGCTTCGCGGAGGTACTTCGCGGATTCCTCGGGTGGCGTGGGGTTGATGTAGAAACCGCTGCCCCACTCGAACCCGGCCACCCGCGTCAGGCGCGGGATGAGCTCAATGTGCCAGTGGTAATCGTCTTCGATCGTCTTCCACTTGGCCGACCGCCCCCGCGGGCGCCGGAAGGGTGCCGTGTGCAGGAGCGCGTTATAGGGCGGATCGTCCAGCACCGACTTCAGGCGGCTGAGGACCTGCTTGGACACGTGGGCGAGATCCGCGAGCTCCGCCGGCTGCATCTTGCCGAAGTCGCAGCTGTGCCGCTTGGGGACGATCCACAGCTCGAACGGAAAGCGCGACGCGAAGGGGCACAGCGCGATCAGGTGGCTGGATTCGATGACCACGCGGGTCTTGGCCTGGCGCTCCTGATCGAGGAGATCGCAGACCAGGCAGCGCTCCTTGTCCTCGAAATAGCGGCGCGTGCCGAGCAGCTCCTCCTTCACCCGCAGCGGCGTCACGGGGGTGGCGATCAGCTGCGACCGGCTGTGCTGGATGCGTCCGGCCCCGGCCGTCGCCCCGTAGTTCTTAAACCACAGAACGTACCGGAACCGGGGGTCCTGCTCCAAATCCGCCATGCGGGTCATCGCGGCGTGGAAGGAGGCGTGGAGCTGCTCGACGGACAGATCCGCCGCGTTGGCGACGTGCTCGGGCGTCTCGACGATCACCTCGTGCGCGCCGATGCCGTCCATCAGGTCGTACATGCCCTTGGCCCGCCGGTTGAGCTGCCCCTCGACGCGGAGCACCGGCTTGATGTTCGGCACCACGCGGACCTTCCAGCCCGGCCGGTTGGCGGCGGAGCCGCCGTCGCGGACCGCGAAGATCTCGGCGGCGGTCTCGCCCTCGCGCCCCTGGCAGAAGGGGCACGTCGTCTCCGGCGAGGGCTCCTCGTGGGCGGCGAGGAAATCGACCGGCCGCTTGGCGCGCTCGGTGGCAATGATGACCCACCGGCCGATCAGCGGATCCTTCCGCAACTCAGGCAAAGCGCTCTCCTTCCTTGATCGGATGGCCGGCCAAGAACTGTTTCACGGTCATGCGCCGTCCGCCTGACGGCTGAAGCTCTGCGATCTGCAGCACGCCCTGCCCTGTCGAGACCGCGAGGAGGCCGCCGTCCATTGCAACGACCGTCCCCGGCGGCGCCTGCGTCCCTGCGCACCCGGCGGCCGCGGACCAGATCTTCACGGTGTCGCCGCGCCACGCGGTGCTGGCCCCCGGCCAGGGGATCGTGGCGCGGACGATCCGCTCGATCGTCTCGGCCGGCGCGTTCCAGTCAATGCGCCCCTGCGCTTTCGTCAGCTTGGGGGCCAGGGTGGCCTGCGCCTCATCCTGGGGAGTAGAGACCGCCGTGCCGCGTTCAATCAACTCGAGGGCGCGCAGCAGGCACTGCGCGCCGAGCCCGGCCAGCCGCCGGGTCAGCGCATCGGCCGGCTCATGCGGCTCGATCGCCACCCGCTCCTGCACGACCATCTCGCCGGCGTCCAGCCGCTCATTGAGCCGGAAGATCGTCATGCCGGTGACCGTGTCGCCGTTGAGCAGCGCCCACGCGACCGGGGCGGCCCCGCGGTACTTCGGCAGCAGCGAGGGATGGATGCCCAGCACCCCATGGGCCGGGTGCGCGAGGACGTCGCGCCGGATCAGCTGGCCGTACGCCACCGCCACGCCGGCCTGCGCCTGCACGTCCTCAACGGCTGACACGCTCAACCGCTCCGGCTGGGCCAGCGGAATGTTCAGCCGCAACGCCGCCTGCTTGACCGGCGAGGGCTCCAGCCGCAATCCCCGTCCCCGCGGCCGGTCCGGCTGCGTGACGCACCGCACAATCGCATGGCCGCCCGATGCCAGCGCCTCGAGGCTCGGTACCGCGAACTCCGCCGTCCCGAAAAATACCACCCGCATGCATCCCGTCCGGTTCCGTCGAGCCGCCGGAGCTAGCGCACCCTGGACGCGGCCAACGAAGCGTCCCGGCCCTTCGCGCCCGACGCCTGAGACGGAGGCACCGCCGCTCTCCGCGAGGCCGCGCGGGCGCGAACCCGACGGGTCACCCGCTGCCGGCGGAACCACGAGAGCCGGTCAATGAACAGCCGGCCGTGCAGATGGTCGAACTCGTGCTGCAGGACGATGGCGAGCAGCCCGTCCGCCTCCACTTCGACCGGCTTGCCGTCCAGATCCCAGCCGCTGAGACGGACGCGGGCCGCGCGCTTCACGCGCTCCCAGATCTCCGGCAGGCTCAGGCACCCCTCGACGACGCCGGCGCGCCCCGTGACCGCCTCCAGCACCGGGTTGACCAGGAGGACCTCACGGCCCCGCTGCTGCGTCGGGTTGGCGACGAAGACCTGGACGTCGCGGCCGATCTGGGGCGCGGCAAGGCCGATGCCGTCGTTGGCGTACATGGTGTCGATGAGATCGCGCGCAAGCCGCCGCAGGTCGTCGGAGAACTGGTCCACCGGCCTGGCGGGCGTGCGCAAGACCGGGTGCGGCTCCACGCACAAGGGATGGACGGCCATTCGCGGTTACGCGGCAAATCCTTTTTTGATCGTCCCCAGCGCATCGAGGTTGCGCAGGCTCTGCTGCGCTTCCAGGTCGCCGGGATGGAGATGGAGGATGCGCTCGAAGCACTGGCGCGCCTGGGTGTCGTGGCCGCGCTTCATGCCCAGCCGTGCCAGCTTGCGCAGGGCCCCCAGGTGATTCGGGTCGATGATGAGGAGCTCCTCGTACGTCTGCACCGCCGCGTCATCCAGGCTGGCCTGCGTCAGCGTCAGGGCCAGGCGCATGAGGAGCGAGCGCGAGCGCGGGGTCAGCCCCAGGAGCCATTCGTAGAGGTTGATGGCCTGGCGGGCCTTGCCCTGCAGCTGGGCCGCGATCGCCCACCACCGCACCGGGAGCGTCAGGAGGCCCATCCACGCCTGGGAGAGCGCGGAGGGCGGGTGCTGGGCGAACTGCTTCTGGATGGCGAGGCGCAGGTACCGGCGCGCCTCGGTGGCGTCGGGCGCGTGCTTGATGACGAAGGTCAGCAGGTCGACGGCGTACTCGTAGCAGCCCTGCGTGTAGGCCTGGATGCCCTTCTCGAAATAGGGCTGCAGGTCGGTGGGCACGGCCGAGGTCATTGCCGTATCATAACATACCTAAGGGGGCAAGGGGCACGGGGCGTGGGGCGAGGGAGCCATGCCCACGCCCCCCGTCTCCTGCCCCCCGCCCCATCTTAAAGCGGATCGACGTCCACGAGCACGGGCAGCCCGTCCCATTTCCGTCCCGGTTGCAGGACGCGCCGCACCATCGCCGTCATCGGCTCCACCGCCCGCCCCTTCACGAGCAGACAGACGCGGTAGGTGCGGCGCAGGCGCGGAATGCGGTGGGGGGCCGGCCCCAGCAGCGTGATGTCTGCCTGCGCTGCGGCCCCTCGCTTACCATGGGGCGCGGCAGGCAGGCCGCACTCCTTCGCGATGTCCCGCAACCGTTCGGCCAGCCGCTCGGCCGCCGCCTGGACCCGTTCCGCCTTGCCGCCAAGGACCGTCAGCTCGATGAGGTGGGTGAAGGGCGGCAGCCGCAGCCGGCGGCGCATCCGGATCTCCTCCTCGTAGAACCGCCGGTAGTCGTGGGATCGTGCGGCCTGGATCGCGTAGTGGCCCGGACAGTACGTCTGGATGATGACGCGGCCCGCCTGCTGACCCCGCCCGGCCCGGCCCGCGACCTGTGTCAGCAGATCGAACGTCCGCTCGCCCGCCCGGAAGTCCGGCAGGTTCAGCGCGGTGTCCGCCGAGGCGACGCCGACCAGCGTGACGTGGGGGAAATCCAGCCCCTTGGCGATCATCTGCGTCCCGACCAGCAGGCTCACCTGCCTGGACTTCACCGCCTCGTACACTTCGCGATGGCTCTCGCGCCGCGCCGTCGTGTCCCGGTCCATGCGGGCGATGGACGCCACCGGAAACAGCCGGTGCAGCTCCGATTCGATCCGCTCCGTGCCGGCACCCCGGAACTGGAGGTAGCCCTTGCGGCATTGGGGACACAGCTCCGGCAGCACCTCCTGGAGGTTGCAGCAGTGGCAGACGAGCCGCCCCCGCCCCGCGTGGTAGACCAGCGGCACGGAGCAGCGGCGGCACCGCAGCACGCTCCCGCACGTCTTGCACTGCGCGCTGCGCGCGAACCCCCGGCGGTTGAGGAGGATCATCGCCTGCTCGCCCCGCGCCACCGTCTGCTCGAGCGCGCGCTGCAGCCGGTTCGAGAGCGGGGCCAGCCGGCGGCGCGTGGTGAGCTCGTCTCGCATGTCCACGATCTCCACGTCCGGCAGCGTCTGGCCGGTGACCCGCTCGGGCAGCGTGAGCAGCGCTCCCCGCCGGTGCGCGGCGTGGTAGCTCTCGACGGACGGTGTCGCGCTGCCCAGGAGCACGACCGCCCCGGTGAGCCGCGCG
>JACQRE010000089.1 GCA_016206585.1 Candidatus Omnitrophota bacterium
GATCACGAGGCACGCGGGGAGGTTCTCCTCGCGCACGATGAGCGAGTGGTAGCGCGTCGCCTCGAACGGGTTGGGCAGCCCCTGGAGCAGGCCGGCCTGCGCGTGGTAGATCTTCGAGGTCTTGCCATGCATCGGCCGCTTCGCGCGCACCACCTCGCCGCCGAACACCGCGCCGATGCACTGGTGGCCGAGGCACACGCCCAGGATCGGAATCTCGCCGGCGAACCGCTCGATGAGCGCGTTCGAGACCCCCGCATCCGACGGGCGGCCGGGCCCCGGCGAGATGACGAGGCTCGAGGGTTTCAGCCGGGCCACCCCCTGGACGGTCACCGCATCGTTGCGTTTGACCGCCAGCTCCTCGCCCAGCTCGCCGAGGTACTGGACGAGGTTGTAGGTAAACGAGTCGTAGTTGTCGATCATCAGGATCATCGGGCAAACCGCCGTTCCGCCATCTCGATCGCCGCCAGCATCCCGCGCGCCTTGTTGAGCGTCTCCTGGTACTCGCGCTCCGGCTGCGAGTCCGCGACGATCCCGGCCCCCGCCTGGATGTAGGCGCGGTGGTCCTTGATCAACACGGTGCGGATCGTGATGCAGGTATCGAGGTTGCCGGAGAAGCCGAAGTAGCCCACCGCACCCGCATACGGCCCGCGGTCATGCCGCTCGAGCTGCGCGATGATCTCCATCGCCCGCACTTTGGGCGCTCCCGTCACCGTCCCCGCCGGGAAGGTCGCGCGCAGCACGTCGAAGGCGCTCCGGCCGGGGCGCAGCCGGCCCGTGACGCTGCTGACGAGATGGAGGACGTGCGAGTACTTCTCGACGACCATCAGCTCCGGCGTCCTCACCGAACCGGTCTGGGCCACCCGGCCCAGGTCCACCAGCATGAGGTGCTCGGCGCGCTCCTTGGGGCTGGTGCGCAGCTGTTGCACCAGACGGTCGTCCTCCCGATCGGTCGCCCCGCGCCGCCGGGTCCCGGCGATCGGCCGGGTCTCCAGGCGCTTGTCCTCGCAGCGGACCAGCATCTCCGGCGAGGAGCCGACCAGGCACAGCGAGCCGAAGCGCAGGACGAACATGTAGGGCGAGGGGTTGACCGAGCGCAGCGCGCGGTACACGTCCAGCGGCTCGCAGGCCAAGGGCCGCTCCAGCCGCTGCGACAGCACCACCTGGATGACGTCGCCGGCGCGGATGGACTCCTTCGCCTTCGCCACCATCCGGGTAAACTCGTGCCGGCCGATGTTCGACTGCACGGTGTTTTGCCTGCGGATGGCGCGCCGGATGGTCCGCGGCAGCTTCCCGCGCAGCCGTGCCGCCATCGCCCGGATGTCGCGGACCGCGCGGCGGTACGCCGCGCGGGGGGACGTCCCGGTCGTCACGGCGTTGGCGACCAGGAAGAGCTTGTGCCGCGCGTGATCGAAGATCGCCATCGTGCTGGTCAGCATTAGCATGAGATCCGGCACGCGCAGGTCGTCCACCTGATGCGGCGGCAGCCGTTCAAGAAAATGCACCGTGTTGTAGCCGAGGTACCCCACGAGCCCCCCGCAGAAGCGCGGCAGCTCGGGCACCGGCACGAAGCGGAATCGCGCCATCAGCCGCTCGACCTCGCGCAGCGGATCATCCGGCGTCTCGAACCGGCGGACGCGGGGGGCGCGGCCCTCCGCACACTCCGAGAGCTCGATGTGGCGGCCGCTGGCGGTAATCAGCAGGCTGGGCTGGCTGCCGAGAAACGAGAAGCGCGCGACCTTCTCGGTGCCCTCCACCGACTCGAGGAGGTAGCTGAACCGGCCATCGTCGAGCTTGAGGAAGGCGCTGACCGGCGTCTCCAGGTCGGCCAGCAGGTCGCCGTAGACCGGGATGACGTTCCCGCGCCGCGCGAGCTTCACAAACTCCGCTTCTGTTGGACGGATGTCCATCTACGCGCGGTAGACCTTCTCGGGGTCAAACACCCGTTTCCCGACCGTCTTCACAGCCCCCGATTTCGACAGGTGGCGGAAATAGCAGGTGAAGTAGCCGGTGTGGCACCCGGCCACGTGCGGCTGCACGAGGAGCACCAACGACTTCCCCTCGCAGTCCACGAGGACCCCCTTGATCAGCTGGATGTGGCCCGACGTTTCGCCCTTGAGCATGAGCCGGTTCTGCGAGCGCCGGTACACGTAGACCTTGCCCTCCCGCAGGCTCTGCTCCAGCGCCAGATGGTTGAGATAGCAGAGGGTCAGGACCTGCTTGGTTTTGGCGTCCTGGATCACCGTGGGCATCAGGCCCTGCTCGTTGAACTGCAGGACGCTCACCAGCGCCTGGTATCCTGAATTCCTCTCCTTCATGGTCGCACCGTGACTCCGCGTGAGGCCAGCGAGGCTTTGACGTCGCCCACCGAGAGTTCGCCGAAGTGGAAGAGCGAGGCGGCCAGGGCGGCATCCGCGCCGCCCGCCGTCAGCGCGTCGTAAAAGTGGTCCAGCGTCCCGGCACCCCCGGAGGCGATCACCGGGATGCGCACCGCTGCGCTGACCGCCTTGGTCAACTCCACGTCATAGCCGGCCTTCGTGCCGTCGCGGTCCATGCTCGTCAGCAGAATCTCCCCCGCCCCGCGCCGCTCAACCTCTTTGGCCCATTCAACGGCATCTTTGCCCGTCGCGGTGCGTCCACCATGCGTGTACACTTCCCACCGCAGTAGCGAGTGACCAGTGGCCAGTGATGAGTGACCCGCGGAACGTACCATCTGCTCACTCGCCACTCGCCACTCGCCACTCGCCACTCGTTTCGCGTCAATCGCCACGACGATGCACTGGTCGCCGAACCGACCGGAGGACTCATCCACGAACGGGGGCCGCTCGACCGCGCTCGTGTTGAGCGACACCTTATCCGCGCCCGCATTGAGCAGCGCGCGGATGTCCTCGATCGTCCGGATCCCGCCGCCCACCGTCAGTGGCATGAACGCGGCGGCGGCGGTCCGCTCTACCACGTCGAGAATGATGGGCCGCCGCTCGTGGCTGGCCGTGATGTCGA
>JACQRE010000090.1 GCA_016206585.1 Candidatus Omnitrophota bacterium
GCTGGGGCGCGACTCCGCGGTCCCGACGTCGGTTTGGGGCTCGGCCCCTCGGCACGACCACGCGATGGCGATAACCGCCAGGGCTCTAATGACACGTGCGGCTCTAACCATCAACAACCTGGCTTGGCGCGGTTGCAGCCCGAGCGTCGGAGAAGCCAAGAAACAAATCTGGAAATGGAGTCTGGGCTGCGTTGGCTTCGCAGTCAAAAGTCCTTCCGGCTTTCGCACTGGCTCAGCCTGTGACCTTGGTCGCGACCTAACGCAAGAATGATGCCCTCGACCAGGTCCGGCGCAGCTGAGAGGAGCTTGCAGCCTTGGGCGGTGCATCGCGGGTGCAACATTGTGTGCCGGCAGGTCCGGCTAGGAGCGCGGAGGGGCACGTGGTCGGGGATCGCGAGGCGGCTTCCTCGAGCTACAAGTGATTACAGTTCAAAGAGATGAGGGGCATCGCCCCGGTTCACGGTGACCGCATGGGCGCGCCCGATCGCGTTCCCGGTGAGGCGCTTGGCTCCAAGTCCCCAACGGTCCGTCGCTTGCTACGCTCGCCCACTCGTGCAGGCGGCGGCGTCGGTCTGCTCAAGATGTTTGGACGACGGACCAGAAACGAGCCCGATGGATCCCCGGCTTCTCTTGGTAGTGAGCGGTGCGTATGGCGACCTCTCCTTGGCCCTATCGTTCGTCTACGGCCAGGGGTTTGCCGGCCAGACCGCGATCGCTCTGCCTCTTCCGCTGTATACCGTTAACCGAGATAGCCTGCCACTTCAGGTGTACCAATACCGTTCGGTTGAGGATATTCTCCGCGCGGCCACGATGTGGGATGCGCGTATCGTGGTTCTGTTGTCAGGATACGGCTTTCCGGTCGAAAAGCTGACGTCCCCCCGGGGGGTGGGACGTCTCGTGCGACACCTGCGTAGCCGGAATTGCCGGGTCGTCACGACGGACCCTTTCTTGGGATCGGCCTCAACGGTGAAAGGATCCGAGATTCGTGCCATGCTGCGGCCGGCAACGGTATGGTGGCACAAGCTGGTGGTAGCGTTCGTGGCACGTCGCGTCGCCCGAGTCCTCAAAGGATCATCCAACGCGCTGCGCGACGTGATCCACCTTTACCCTGCGCCGATCGACACCCTCGACAACCCGGGTCGCCTCCCGAGGATCTCCTTTTTCAACCGGCAACTCACGCAGCGCGCTTCAGGATGGGATGACTCCCCCCCCGGGCATGCGACGACGACCGAGACAGATTCCTCTGAGAAGGCTTGGCTTTTCGTGATCGCATCCAGCGATCTCGCAATGCAGCAACGAAAATGGGGCTCCGCCGAGTTCGTGAGTCAGCTGGTCCGGATGTTCGAGCAGACGCGAGGCGCGGGAAGGCGCCCCGTGCTGGTCGGTCCGCCTTCGCTGATTCAGGACATGACCGGAGTACTGCCCGCTTCGCTCCAGGCTGAGCTGGTACAGTTCTGTTCCTATCGGGAGTTTGTGTGGCGTCTGCTCGATGCCGAATACGCGTTCTACTGGAACCTGTTTTCTTGCTCTGCCGGGCTGGTGCGATTAGTGCGGAAGCTTCCGGTGTTCTTTTTCGATCAAGGGCACGTCGGACAGTTCGACCAGCGAATCTACCAAGATGGCTTGCGCTGCTACTATGGGGGTTGGGAGCCGCCGCGCCTGCAGCACGGGGCTCTTGACACCGAGGTTCTGGCTGAGGCGGCGGCCAACCAGGAGCGCGGCGTCGATGCGCTTCTGGCGTACTGGCAACGGTCGCCGACGCCGCAGCAGGTGATCGATCGACTGCTGCAGGGCTCGACGACGGAGGCTTTCGAGGTCTAGGTTCACCACAGGAGCGATCAGGCATGCCGGTAGATTACCTGCCCCAGCATCCCGAGCGAGAACACTGGGACGTGATCATCGTCGGTACCGGGATGGGCGGGAGTACCGTCGGCTATGAGCTCGCCCGCCGCGGAAGGCGCGTCCTGTTTCTCGAAAAGGGCAAGCTCCTGCACGGCGATCCTGGCGCCTCGGTCCCACCGCCACCCGCGGCAGACCTTGCAGAGCTTCGGATGGGGGCCGGATGCTGGCCGCTACCACTGCAAGGAGAGACGAGTTTCGGCAAGATCGAGTTCTATGCACCGTGGGGGTGCGGGTCTGGCGGCTCCACCAGCATCTATGGCGCGCAGCTCGAACGATTCTCGCCAGCCGACTTCCGGCCGAGGGCCAATTTCCCGGACGTCCCCGACGCCAACCTGCCAGAGCGGTGGCCCATCTCGTACGATGAGTTGGTCCCCTACTATCGGCGGGCCGAGGCGCTCTACCGGGTGTACGGCACACCGGATCCTCTGAATCCCGATCCCGACACGTCGCTCCGGGTGCCCCCGCCCCTCAGCGCCCGCGATCAAGTTCTGTATGAGTCGTTTCTCCAGCTCGGTCTGCATCCGTACCGGTCCCACGTCGGATTCGATTACGGCCAAGCCTGCCGGGAGTGCCTGCGCCACTGTGCCCAGGGCTGCAAGAGCGACGCAGGGCGGGTGTGCCTGATGCCCGCTCTCACCCACCACGGGGCGAGGATTCTGCCGGAGTGCGAGGTGCTCGCACTGGTCGCTGACAACGGGAGGGTGAGCGCCGTACGCGGGAGGTGGAAAGGGGCGGAGATCACCATTCCGGCGAACGCCGTGGTGCTGGCCGCGGGGGCGCTCATGACGCCCCTGCTGCTTCTCAATTCCAGGTCGTCACGGTGGGCGAACGGTCTGGCCAACCGCTCCGGCCAGGTGGGGCGGAACCTGATGCTCCACACAAGCGACTACGTCGCGATCGACCCCGGGGAATGGTACTCGGCGCAGGGTCCAGTGAGAGCGGTAGCGCTCAACGACTTCTATGTCGACGATGGCCAGAAACTGGGAAACCTGCAATCGCTGGGGTTTCCCGAGGCCCTCGGCCCATCTTTCATGCTGGAGTACCTCCGCTTCATCGAGGTCAAGGAGCCGCACTGGTGGAGAAGGCTGACCCACCCCTTCCTCCCACTCGTGGCTCGCCTCGCTCCTCGTGTCCTCAGGCGCGCGAGTCTCTTCGCCACGATCGTGGAAGACTTGCCCCTTGAGCGGAATCGCATCCTTCCGGATCCGAATGCTTGGAACGGTATGCGCTTCGAGTACCAATACACCCGCGAGCTCTGGAGTCGCAATCGCCGTTTCCGTAAGCGCATTGCCGAGGTACTCTCGTCGAGGCACCGGGTGACCGTCGTCACCGGGAGCCGGAACAACCTAAACTATGGACACGTCTGCGGAACCTGTCGATTTGGAGAGGATCCGGCCACCAGTGTTCTCGACGGGACCAATCGCGCACATGACCTGGACAACCTGTACGTGGTCGATGCCTCGTTCTTTCCCTCGAGCGGTGGAACCAATCCAAGTCTGACCATCGCCGCGAACGCGCTGCGCGTGGGTGGGATCATCCACGATCGGCTGCCGTAGGCCGCCGAACCCGGCAGCGTCGAGGGTACCAAGGTGCTATGGGCGGCTGGACCCTTCCGGAGCGGGATCCTGGCGCGCGAATAGATGCGGGTAATCGGCCCATTTGTCGCGCAGCCGAGGCAGATCCGGGCCGACATCGGAGGCGGGCTCAGAGCCAAGGTAGCTGAAGGCCACCGCGCCAAGGTACGCGCACTTGAAGTCACGCTGGCGGGCCCTCAGGCAAAAATCCACCACCGCCGTTCGTTCGTGGTCATACCCGTCGTCCAGGCCACCCACCGCGCGGATGACCTCACGACGACACAAGACCAGTTTCTCGCAAAGCCACGGCGCATCCCTGCACTGGTCGTACTGACCTTCATCGGGTTCACCTTGGGCCGTGACCTCGGGCCGATGTCCATTGCCAAAACCGGGATCGGCCCAGACGATGCGGCCGTCCCGCGTCACCAGCTTGGGCGCCGCCAGGTCCGCGTCGTACTGGCCCATCAGCCGTAACAGGGTTTCGAGAGGCTGCCTGCCGTCCACCTGGACGGTGGCATCCAGCACGCAGACCAAGGGCCGCGTGGCTCGCCGGAACCCCTGGTTCAGGGCGCCAGCCATGGGACCGCGGACCACATGCAGGGCGTCCGCCGGGATGCCGGCCTGCCGCAACCCCTGGGCCACACCCGTCGCGCCCGACGGCATCGTGTGCTCGTCCGACGCGACGACCACGAAATCCACCAAGTCGAGCGTCGGCGCCGACCTCGCCACGCGTTCGTACTGGAAGGGTGGCTTGTCGTTCACGCGCTTCAGCGGCAGTCCAATGCGGGCGATCGTCTTGTCCGCCAACCGGCGCCACATCTCGTAGGCCCCCTGATCGGTCAGCACTAGGCTGGCCCGGTGCGGATTGATGCGGTAATAGTAGAGCGTCTGGTCGAGCAGCTCGATGGTTCCCGCCTCCTCGAGCTTCAGGTAGATGTCGCAGTCCTCGCCGGCAAACCCGAAATCGTCGAATCCCTCCCAGCCGCTGGTCCGCTCGTACGCCGACCGTCTGATCAGATAGGGCTGGGTGTGGTTCATGAGGTCGGTCACCATCCCGCGCTGATAGTGCCGGGGCTCGAACGGAAACCACGGACGCGTATCGATGATCTTGCCCTCCTCATCGATGAACTTGCGCTGGCCGCGAATGACGGCAGCCCAGGGCTTGGCTTCCGCCACGGACAGGAACCGCTCGACGGTGTAGAACGGGAGCGCGTCGTCATCGTCCAGGGGAAGGATGAAGTCGCCCCGGGAGTGCTCGCTGAGAAAGCGCCGGGCTCTGGCGATACCGCGGTTGTTCCCGAAGTGGACCTGCACGTTGGGGTGTCTCCGGCCTTCCAACTGCTCCAGGATGCGACGTGACTGTTCATCCCCGCCATCCCACAGAAGGGAAAAACTCCAGTTGGGAGAACTCTGGTAGAGGACCGACTCGATGCAGCGTTCGAGCCAGCGACCCTTGAACACCGGGGTTTCAATGGAAATCATCATGGGCGGAACACCGTCTCCCTCAGCGCGACAGCGTTGCCTCGACGTTGAGGATGTTCTCGATCATCTGTTCCGGGGTCGGTGCCCGGCGGAATCGCTCGCCCATCCTCTTTGCCTCCCGCCGGTAGGCTTCGGCCCACGACGACACCGTCTCCAGCGTCAACGGCTGGCGATGGTTGTGGAACGCCGGTTCGCAACCCTGGTAATACCACCGCACGACGCGGTCATATAAGCCAGCGATGTTCCGCCCCAGATGTCCGCGATCGAACAAGACGATCGGGAGCTGGTTGAACAGCCTGATCAGCAGCGAATGCGAGACCACATTCCAGTAGAACGCCTGTTCAGCACTCAGCAACAGGGACATGAACTGCCGGAAGGAACAGTAGGAGAGTATGTCGATCCCCTCCGCGGTGGGTATGCGGGTGATGACCGTCTCAGCGAACGCTGTCGGCGCAACCAGGATCGGATGCCTACCCGCCGCCACCGTTTCAACCAGTTTGGCAGCCACGATATCGGCGAAGGCCGGACCTTCGAACAGGGTTTGCGTGGCATAGTCGGCCTCCGACAAGACAAACATCCAGTGGGGCCTGCCGGGGCTATCCCTGGGAGCCCGTTTCGGTACGCTCACGTCTGGCTGCGCCCGCATGAGCTGAGGGTTAAAGAAGGAAATGTTGTGGGCATTCGTCTGGGTTGCGAGGTGCTCGGGCAGGTCGCAGTAGGTCGGATAGAGGTGAAGCGCATCCCTGAAGACCGTACCCGATCGGGAAATCAAGGTGGCCTCCGTTTCTTCGCTCGCCCGCTTGGCCTGGATCAACTGCTCGAGGGTCCACTCCGGATGGGGCGGACACGCGACGGGGATGTCGACTTTGATCAGGCTAGCCGGTTCGTGGTCGAGGAACAGGCCAAGGAAGGGGTCGGTCGTTACGACTCGACACTCCCGATCACGCAGTGCGCCAGCGAGCTGCTCCAGCGATTCCGGGGAGAATATCTGGTGCGCCCAGAACAGATAGCCGGAGCACAGGAAGACGATGTCAGGCTGTTCGCGATCCAACGCTTGGATGACGTCTTCGACCGAACGATAACAGTGCGTCCGACTGGCGATGGCCTGGGCGTTGTTGGCATACAGGCGAGGCGGGAGCAACAACGTCGTCTGACGAATCAGCGGTTGCCCCAGGACGAAGTACATCAGCGTGCTGAGCTCGCCGTAGTCATTGTCGAGGACGAACAGGAGCCGGGCCGGGCGACCTGCTGCCGTCGGATGCGCCGCTGCCGGCTCCGGCAACGGCGCGCCGGTGGGCGGCACGGACAACAGCTGCTCGAGCCAGCGCTCGGTGCGGAACACGTCGGCACTGAGATTCTCGGGCGTCCAGAAGGACGCGCGCCTCCGCTCGAATCGGGTTCGCGCGGGTTCTCCGGGCAGGGACGGCCGAATGCCCCCGCGTCCGACCATTCGCGAAAACACGGCTGCTGCCTCCACGGGCCGCCCGAGCCTGACCAGAGGATCCACGCGGAGGAAATGGAAGCTGTTGTCGGCTTGGGTCAGCGAACCGCCGGTTGCCAGCGCAGTCTCGGCCTCTTCCCACCGTTCGAGCTTCGACAGCTCGACGCCGAGGCTCAAGTACGCGGCCGGGTCCTCGGGAGTTGCGGCGACGGCCCGCCGGCAGGCGGCGACCGTCTCCTCCGAGCCCTTGAGCTTCGCCAGTGCATCGGCGAAGCTGGTGTGCAAGTCGGGTTCCGCGGGGCCCGGATGGAGGTCGATCGCCCGTCGATAGGCGCGGGCGGCTTCGTCCCAACGCTCCAGCTTCGCAAGAGCGCTGCCGAGCTTCTCGTGCAATAAGTGGCTGTCGGGGCGCCGCTCGATGGCACGACGGCAGGTCGCCGCGGCCTCCTCCCAGCGTCCCAGCCTTGAGAGAGCAAGTGCCAACCGCTCGTACGACGATTCGCACTCCGGATCCACCTTGATGCCACGCTGGTACGCAGCGACCGCCTCGTCCCAGCGCTCCATCTTCAGCAGGGCAATCCCGAAGTTCGCGTGTGGTTGGGGCGCGCTCGGATGCAGGCTGATGGCGCGTTGAACCGCGCCGGCGGCTTCCTCCCAGCGCTCCATCTTCAGCAAGGCGATCGCCAGATTATGGTGCGACTCCCAATGGTCAGGGCCTAGTCCGACTGCGTGGCGCAGTACCGATGCGGCCTGCTCCCACCGCTCTTTCTTGAGGAGGTTGCTGCCTCTCTTGAAGATGATCCACTGGCGAATCGTACCCATCATGTGGCTGCCTCTCCAGCGCGGCGGTTCGTTCGCTGAAGCTCATTTGGCACGGTTGAGCGGGCGGCTTATGCTGCGGGGAGGCCCTGCACGAATTGGGCCAGCCTGCTTCCCGTCAGTCCACGGTCACCTCTTCCCAGGGCGGTCCCGCTCGTAGACCAACCCTCAAGCGACTCGCCGACTTACGTCGCGTCAGTGCCTGGCCGAACCGGTCGGGGGCAGGGCAGAGATCGCTCGAGCAGTGGTGGCGAACATGCACCTCGAGCCGTCGCCCCAGGGGAAACCGAATCTCCCCGCGGGCCCGACCGTTTGGCACGCGCGCGACACGGTGCCGAATGCCGTGTAGAACAGGACGAGCCGGTTCGGCTCGACTGCCGCGGTGGGCGCCATCAGGCCCCAATCGTTGAATCCCGGCACCGAGCCGGGCGACAGGATCACTCTGGGCGAGGTCCAGTGGACGCCGTCGGGCGACGTCGCGTAGCTGATCGCCTCGTTCCGATGACCTTCGCCGCTGCCCAGGGTGCTCCCGAACAGGTGGTAGGCGTCGTTGAAGTACCTGACCTCGGTCGTGTTCACGCCACCCAGCAGCGGAGACGCCGAACGCGACACCACGTTCAGGTGTTCGTCCAACTCCGCCCGCCCGAGCCCGATCGAAACGATGTGCTGACCGGCCGCCTCGATGGGCTCGTCCGGCAGGCGCCACCCCAGGGCGACGTAGTACAGGAACCAACCATCGGGGCCGATCACCACACTCGGTTCTTGCACGTTATTGTCGAAGCGACCGGGCCGCAGGTCGAACGGCAACAAAGGGGTCGTACGGCGCTCGAACTGCCGCGATTCATCCATCATCGCTTCACGCACCGAGTGTCGACTCAGCGAGAGCCGGGCCACGCCGATTTGGTAGCGCGCGGTGAACTTGCGTCCGC
This sequence comes from Candidatus Omnitrophota bacterium, assembly GCA_016206585.1. Taxonomy (GTDB): domain Bacteria; phylum Omnitrophota; class Gorgyraeia; order Aquiviventales; family Aquiviventaceae; genus JACQRE01. Next base: position 8,148 of record JACQRE010000090.1, read on the forward strand.
CGCGTTCTCCGTCGGCGCTATAGGCCAGGTAGAGCGTGTCGCCCAGCCGGAACGCCGCCGCCGTCTCGATGCGCCCTGCGTCGAATCCAGAGTCGCCGGGCAGGACCGCGGGGCCTTGGCGGAATTCCCAGGTGAGTCCCGCATCGCGGGAAAACGCGTACGCTATCGAGGTGATGGTCCTGGTTCTGTCGCACGCCGTGGGATGAGCGGGGTCAAAGGAAAAGGTGTAGTCATGCACCCGTCGGCAGAACGGCGTCGAGTAAAAAAGGTGATAGCCCTCATGGTCCACGTAGACACCGGGGTCGACTGGCATTATGGGCCACCCAGCGCGTCCGGAAGAAATGGTCGGCTGCGCAGCTGGTAGATTCGTGAATTCCGGAAACCGGGGTTCGGCGATGGTGGGACCGGGCGGCCGGACCGGAGCCGTCACACAAGCGGTTCCGCACAAGCTCACCGCGCTCATCCTCACGGCGCTCAACGCCGCGCGAGCGAACCAAGAAGTCTTCACCACTCGAATATTGCGGCTGGTCCGAGGCAGTTCAACCAGGCCCCGCAGTCCGGCATAAGTCTTGCGTTACACAGGGCCGGTAGGATCGTTCCATACCTGAGGATACCTGCGACCCCGTCACCAAGCTGGATCAACGAAGCTGTCCCGATAGCGGTGGAAAGCGAGTGATTAGCAGGCCCGTGCTTGCACGCCACTGGCTCTTGGTAGAGGCGCGACGCGCCCTGCCGTCGATCGGATTCCTGATCCTTCATGTCACGGCCGGCGTGCTTGTCATCGTAACGCTGCAGCGCGCTTGGCGTTGGGGACCCCTCCTGCGGTTGATCTTGGATAGGCTGGTGGTGTGGATGGCGTTACCGACGTGGGTAGCAGCGGGCGCAAGGGCATTGCTCCCGGCGGGCGTGGCGCTGTTCATCGTGGTGGTAACGCTGGCGGCAGTTGAGGCAGGAAGAACACTTTGGCGCTGGTGGCAGCACCAACCGGAACCGGACGTCGGCCTCCGCGTACGAGGAGCGGCCTACCTCGCGCTGGCGTGCATTCTTGTAGGCGCCTTTTTCCTGTCGCGTCCTGTGGCAGGTTTGGGAACTTTCAGGGTCCAGATGCCGATCTGGGCATGGGTCAGCGCCACCGTTGCCTATGGCACCTATGCCCTGTGGTCCTTGCTGTTGCCACGGTTGCGACGCGTGGTGCCCCCCCGGATACGCCGAGGTTTGGATGTACTCGGCATGAACGCGGTCCTGGCTCTGGTGCTCGCCGAGGTCGCCCTCCGGGTCGGGGGCACGTTCTGGCCCTCACCCCTCCTGATGGCGCCATCCGCGCCCCCCCAGGTTCGGCGCGGAGCTAATCGGGGGCCCCCAGGCCAGATCCGCTTCAATTTTCCTCTGAATCAGGGCGGTCATTACGACAGCGAGTTCAAGCCGGCTTCCGCTGTGCCAGGTCCGGTCGTGGTCAGCATTGGCGACTCTTACAGCTACGGGACTGTTCCCCACGCTTTCCATTTCACGACCGTCGCCGAGCAGGAGATCCCTGGCGTCGAGATCTACAACATGGGTTACCCTCAGATCGGCCCTAGTGACTACCTGTACTTGCTCGAGCACGAAGCACTCCCGTTGGATCCGGACCTCGTGGTCGTCAACCTGTTCCTCGGCAACGATGTCACGGACGGCCCAGGAATGCCCATGGGCCCACCTCGATGGTACGATGCGGACAGCTACATGGTGGCGGTGGTGTGGCGTCGCTGGCAGATCATGAGGCGGGCAAGACTCGCCCACCGGGCGGAGGTCACCGCAGACCCCAACCTGACCAGGGGAGAGTTGGCGGTCGTCTATCCGTGGCTCGCCGATCCCTTCCTCGAGAAACCGAGTTTCAGCCGGGAGGTTTTCCTGGAGATTGAGGCGCGCAACGCTCGAGGGATCTGCACCCCGGACGCCGGCCACGAACGTTTCTTCCAGACTCTGGCCGACATGGAGCGGGTGGCTGAGCGAGCGCACGTTCCGCTGGCTCTCGTCCTGATTCCTGAGGAGTTCCAGGTCGAGGATGATCTCTGGGAAGAGATCACGCGAAAGAGCGTCGGCCCACGCCTGGATCGCGATCGCCCCCAGCGCATGGTGGTCGAGTGGATGGAACGTCGTGGGGGCGCCGTCCTCGACCTGCTGCCCATCCTGAGGGCGGTCCCGCCGCTGAAGGACGGGCGCAGGCACCTGTACCATTTGCAGGACAGCCATTTCAATGCCAGGGGCAATGAGGTCGCGGGCCGAGCCATCGCCCGTTTCGTAGCTTCCTTGCTGTCCACCGAGCCGGCACCTCCGGGGCATAAGGCTTCGCAAACAGTTGCGGAATCGCGGCCGCCGGCCGTATCGCTCCCGCTCCATGTAGATATCGGCGACAGCAGCGCCCGGGGATGGATGCACAGCGGGTGGCAGGTGGATGAGACGGCGGGCGGCGCGTCATACGCCTGGAGTGACGGCATGCGGTCCGTCCTCACGATCCCGTTACCCACGGGGACCGACATTCGGATGGACTTCGAAGCCCTTCCCTTTGCCTTTTCGCGTAGCCCGCAACAGCGTGTCTCGGTGATTCTCAATGGGACCGTCATTGAGGAGGTTCCGTTGCGCCCTGGGTTGCAGAAGTACTCGGTGATCTTGCCCGCCGACGTGGTGCTCGGTGCGCCGGACACCCTGGAGTTTCGCTACGCGTACGCGCGGGCGCCGCAGGATGTGCTTCGGCTTTCGTCGGATAGCCGCATGCTGGCGGTGGCGTGGTATTCCGTTGACTTCTTTCGGATCGGAACCGATGAACGGCAACCCAAGCCCCGGGGTATAGGTGCGCGGCCAAGTGTTGCACCAAAGCTACGCGGTGGAATGGCTCGTCCTCCCGTCTAGCGGATCAGGGAGTGTGTGAATCGCAGCGTCCTCCGCCGCAACCGTATCTGAATCTTGGTGTTAAGAAGCGACCAGCCGTGGCGCCGGGCTCGCCCACGTGCCCCGGGCGTAACGCAAGCGGGGGCTCGTGAAGTGCCGGAGCTACGCTCTCCGCCGCCTACGGCAGGGGATAACCCAAGGTGCCGAGGTCCAGCCGGGTGAGCTTCGTCAGCCCGAGGTTGTGGGGGGCATACGCATTGACCAGAAGCGTTTCATACTGGGCAGGGAAGGCTGTGTCCATCGGCGAGATCGTCCTCCCCTGTTTCTCGGTTTGTTGCACTACAGACTCCATCTTCTCAAACGCAAACATGGATTTCTGTCGCTCTTCTACCATCCACCTCGGCGGGTCAACCCCGAGTCGTTTGGTGAATATGGGCTCGGCCGCGAATCCCATCGGTCTCCGAAAGTGGTTGGCACCGAAGTAGAAGGTGTTGTTTCGATTGTACTCCAGGCATGCCGTCAGCGCCTTGGGAGAGGGACGCTCGTTAATGCTCTGGTTGGGAACCTCCGCCAGCGGGCGCACGCCGATCGCCCCGCAGATCTCTGCGGCGAACCTGCGGGCGTCCTGCTTGATCAGCTCAAAGGGTACGATGTGCACATTCTCCGCGCCAAAGAGGTCCACGTATAGTCCGTACATGTCGTCATAGAACAGCGTGCAAAACGGACTCTGATCTTGCTGGTAGTAGAAGTAGAACAGAAACTCGTCGAGACCAAGTGGCATCCCCCCTTCCCTCAGCAGGCCGCAGAAGACCGAGCGGATCCAGTCTAGCTGATTTCGGATGACGATGATGATGCGGGTGTCTTCGCCCATCGCCGCTCGCAGACGGCGTGCCCGCTCGGTGATATCAACGCTACCGATCATGGAAAGCGTGAGGACTTCCTGTGATATCCCGCAGGCGGTTGCCCCGGTTTCCGCGGCCCGGGCGAACAACCGGTTGAAGGTGCCGGCCACTTCGTCGGGCTGATACAGCAAAGGCGGCCGGGTGATCAGATCATTCCATAACGCGATCCTCAGATCGACGTCGGGAATCTCATCACCGGTGTGCCGGCCGAGATGACAAAGGTCGGGGTGGCGTGGAAACAGAAACACCTGCAACCAGGTGGAGGCTGCCTTGGGGTAACCGACATGCGCGTATTTGTGCATTGGCCTCCCGCGGGGTTCAGGGCTCCGTGTTGTAGATGCGGACCTCGCGCACCACCGCGGCCGGAGATAGTCGGAGCAGGAAAACCACCGCCTCGGCCACGTCAGCGGGACGGATCATCCCGGAGCGCTCCGGGTCGTCTCCGTGCATCCGGGTGTCGACCTTATCCGGGCAGACCGATGCGACCCTGACGCCGAATTTGGCCGCCTCCTCCCGCAGACTGTCCGAGAGTGCGATCAACGCGCCCTTGGACGCGCAGTACGCCGCGAACCCTTTTCGTCCTTGCCGCCCGCCCAACGAAGTGATGTTGATGATCGTGCCGCGTCCGGCTTTGCGCATCAGCATGAGACCGTGACGGGCTACCAGCGCGGGCCCAACCAGGTTGACCCGGAGCGTCTCTTCGAAGTGACTTCGGTCGGCCTTGATCAGCAGCCGTGGCTGAGCCGTGCCGGCTGCATTGATCAGGACATCGAGCCGTCCATAGGCTTCCCCGAGCTCGTCGAACAGGCCCGCGATGGCCTCTTCGTCGGTCAGGTCGCAGAGAAAACCCCGGACGTCTGCCCCGAATTCGCGCAGCTTCCCGACCGCCTCCTCCAACCGCGGCTCGGTCCGGCCGGTGATCGCCAGCCGATACCCGAGCTGTCCGAGCCTGGAAGCAACCTCGCGTCCTATGTCTCCTGAGCCTCCCACGACGAGGGCAACCTGAGGCGGCCTCTCGTTCATGGCTCCGGCATGGACGCCAGCTCTCTCCGCAGCACTTTGCCCGTCGGGTTCCGCGGAATCTGATCGAGGACCATGATGCGACGGGGGACGGCGCAGGCCGGGAGTTGCTCCAGGCAGCGTCGGCGCAGGACCTCGACATCCACATCGCGGTTCACTTCCGCGACCACGAAGGCGTGGACCGCCTGGCCCTTCCGGGCATGCGACACGCCGATCGCGACGGCCTCGCTCACCGAGGGATCGGAGGCCAGCACTTCTTCGATCTGGCAGGGGTAGAACTTCTCCCCGTCGATGTTGATCTGGTCATCGACGCGGTCCAGCAGATAGAGGTAGCCCTGCTGGTCCAGGTACCCGACGTCCCCGGTGCGGAGCCAGCTGCCGAAGAAGCGCTGGGCGTCGATCTCCGGCGCCTCGAAGTACCCCGTGATGACGTTGGGCCCCAGCGCGCACACCTCGCCCCGTTCGCCGGTGGGCAGCTCGTGCCCGTCGGCGTCAACGATCCGGAGCCTGACGCCTGGATGCGCGCGGCCTACCGATGCCTCACGGCCCGGGGTCTCGTCCGCAGCCAGGCACGTCAACGCCGAGCTGGTCTCGGTCATCCCGTAGCAATTGTATCGCGCGGCGCGCGGGAACTGCTCACCCAGCGAGCGAACCACCGCCGGCGGAGTTGGTGCCGCGCCGTAGATGATGCGGCCGAGGCTCGAGAGATCGTTGCGGGCAGCCCAGCGCTCGGACGCGAGCTGTCGCATGAATGCCGGCGTGCCCATCAGCGCCGTGACCCGATATCGCTCAACGGCCACGGTGACCGCACGGATCGAGACGTCCGTCTGCACGACGCTGGCTCCCTGCCGCCGGTGGGCCCCGAGAACCAACGGGTTGTAGACCACGTGGAAGAAGGGCGCAGCCATCAGGCTGATGGTCTCCTCATCGAACGACCAGCGGTTGGCCCAGGCGTCGACGCCGAACAGCACCTGCGCCTGGCTCAAGAGGACGCCCTTGGGCCTGCCCGTCGTACCGGACGTGAAGAACAGGAGCGCCGGATCGTCGGCGGCGCACTCGGGTGCCGCGCTGAGCGGCGCCAGTTGATCAAGCGCGATCCACGAACGATCTGCCCGCGGCCAAGCCTGACGCAGCCAGAGGGACTCGCCGTCCTCCTTCACTACGACGAACGTGACCCTGCCGCCCACCATTCGTTCGCAATCTGGGAGCGCTCGGACCAGCGGTTCGGTTCCGATCAGGTACAGCGCGCCGGCCTTCTCCAGGACGTAGCTGACGAAATGGGCGCCGATCTGGGGGTTGATCGGCACGATCACCGCCCCGAGCAGCGCCAGCGCGTAATGAGCCGTGACGAAGGCGACGCCGTTCGGCAGGAGCAGCGCGACCCGGTCGCCGCGGCGCACGCCGCGGTTGGCGAGATAGCCAGCCATCTGACGGGATCGGTCGGCGATTTGGCGGAAGGTCAGGACGTGCTGGCCGACGTACAAGCCGGGCCGTTCGCCGGCTTGGCGCTCGGCTTCCAGAAGTATCGCCGCGATCGTAGCGTCCGAGCGACTCTCCGCGCGCTGCATCGTCCACCCCCTAGCCGTTGAACTTGGCGAACCGCGTACTCGGGACCCGGGACGGCGCACTTCCGTGCCCGCGATAGATCTGGAAATCCTTCGTGTCCTTCAGAATCAACGCTCCCGCGCCGATGACGTTGTGCCTGCCCACCGCCACGAACGACGCGACGGTCGCACCCAACCCGATGAAGGTCCCCTCGCCCACGGCCACGGCGTCGCCTAGGAGTCCGGCAGAGATCCAACAGTGATCGTTGACCCGGCTCTTGAAGCCGACGGTGGAACGGCTCCAGATGATCACGTCCCGCCCGATGCTGGCGTACGGGTGGACGTGCGAGGCTTCCATGATCCAGCTGTTGGGACCGAGCTCAAGGCCCGGCGGCACGGTCGCCCGGGAGCTGATGTAGGTCGCCAGGTGATATCCCTTCGCTTCTGCCTCTTTCACCTTAGCCGCCCGTTGACGGTTGAGGTCGCGCAGGCCGACGGCGACGAAGAGGTCGTGATCGTCCGGCGGGAACCGCTCCTGAACCTCTTCAAACGCCACCACCGGGAGCCCTAGGAATGACCCGGTCTCGAGGAACTGCTCGTCGACCGTGAAACCCACGACTTCGTAGTCACTGTCGTGCACGAAGAAGTGGTGAACTGTCTGGCCGAAATTGCCGCAGCCCAGGATGATCACGCGCCGCATCGCCGCTGATCCTTGGTCCGGAACCCGGTGCCGTACTCCTACCTGTCCACCGACGGGATATCGTCAGACACTACCGGCTTGCGCCGCGGCACCGGAACCAGCCCGGCAGGCTTGGGCGATGACCTCACAGGCCCGTGTCAGGTGCGCCTGGGGGATGGTCGCCGCCGGAAGCAGCCGAATGAAATTCGCGGTGGTCGACACGACGACCCCGTTCCGCAAGATGCGAGCCACGATATTCGATAGGCTCAGCCCCGGCGGCAGCTCCAGGACCCACAGGGCGCCCTTGCCCCGGAGCGCGATGCCCAGCTCGCCGAGATCGTTCAGGCTGCGCAACACCGTCTGCTCGATGGCACGCACGGTCCCGGCGACGTCGCGGGTCCGCATTTCCCGAAGGGTGGCAACCACCGCGGCCGCCGCCAGCGCGTTCCCAGCGAAGGTGCTGCCCGGGAGCATGCTTCCCTGGATGGGATAGCGACGGTCCAGCACCACGCCGGACACGGGGAAACCGCTCCCCATCGCCTTGCCGACGAGCAGGATGTCGGGCGTGACTCCGAGCTCGTGGTGGAGGAAGACCGGTCCGGTTCGATGAAATCCCGTGAAGATCTCATCCAGCACGAGCAAGCTGCCGTGTTCCCCGCACAGGCTGGAGAGCTGTTCCACGAATCGCCGGGACGGAATGTGGCCGCCGCGGGACCCGAGCAATGGCTCGAGAAATACGCCGGCAATGGAACCGGTGGCCAACAAGTCACGCGCGTGCTCCAGAATCACCTCCTCCTGCTCTTCGGGGAGGTAGGGCAGGCTGTGGAAGTCGGGCAGGGTCGCCAGCTGGTTGGGCCAGCCCAGCCGGGCAGCGGCCATGGACTTGCCGTGCATGCAGCCGTTGAATCCGATGAGCCCCTTTCTGCCGGTGACCTGGCGGGCGACCCGAACGGCGAACTCCACCGCCTCCATCCCGGTCGAGTAGAGGACCGCGAGCCGGTGCGACGTGGGCAAGAACGCCTCGACGGCGGTCCAAGCTTCGCTGGCGATGCAGGTCGGAACCGCCCCGGTACTCCACAGGGTATCCAGCTGTTCCTTGATGGTCCGCGTGATCGCAGGATTGGCATGGCCCAGGAACACGGTGCCCGATCCGCTCAGGAGGTCGATGTACTGCTTCCCGTCCTCGGTGAACAGCAGGTCATTGGCGCCGCGAATCACCCGGAAGCCTTGCGGCAGCACGTCGGGCGGGTAGTAGGAGTAGGTCATGGCTGCCATGATTCAGTGTCCTCCGATGGCCTTCCGGGTGACGAACGCGAGCCCAACCGGTCGCTGGCGTCGGGTTGCCATTCGCGAGAGGGCGAGATAATCTTGGCGCAAGTCGCCGCGTCCGCGGTGACGTCTCGATCGGTTTTCGGCACCTTCACGAAACGTCCTCTACGATGGACGAGACCCACCCCGAGCCCCGCTCGCTGATCGTCCTTTGCAGAGATCCGGGAGAAGTCGGCCTTGCCAGGTACTTCTTGCGCGAGCAGGCGTTCGCCAAGGGGGCGGTTGCCGTGCTCCCTTGTGATCCCTCCCTGTTCTCCGCCTGGAGATTGTTGCCGGTCCCCGCCTTCCCGTACGCCACGGGTGAGGATCTCCTCGCCCTAGTCCACTCGCATGAGCCGGATGTCGTCTTTTTCTTCTCCGCGTACCTGTTCGCGCTGGAGGGGTTGTTGTCACCGAAAGCCCTGGATACGCTCCTCGGCCAGCTACGCGACCGGGGATGCCGCGTGGTCACGAGCGATCCGTTCCTTGGGATGGGACCGCACCTGGCGGTCGCCCAGATCGATACTCGCATGCTGGCGCCCGGCGAGCCGTGGTTGAAGCGTTGGCTTCTGCGTCTCTGGTTCGGTCTCTCGCGGAGAAGGACGAAGGTGCTCCGGGCACCGAGTCTCGAAGACGTGCCCCACCTGTATCCCCACTCGATTCCTGATCGTGACGACCACATCCCGAGAATGTCGTTCTTCAATCCCACCATCATCCGCGGGGCCGTCGGCGCTCCGGCGGTAGGTGACGGCCGAGCCCAGGGGGATGCACTCGACGGGCGACCCCGCTGGCTGTTCGTGCTCTCAGCCAGGGACGTCCACGTCCAAGGGATGCTCGTGGGGTTGCGCGAGTTCACCGAGCGCCTGCTCGGAATGCTGCGGCACGCGCTCGAGGCCGACAGGCACCCCACCCTGATCGCACCGTCATGGCTGATTCGCCGACTCGCGAACGCGCTGCCTGCTTCGGCCGAACTGCTGTCCTCCTGCCCGTCTGTCGAATTCGAACAGCGAATGCTCGATGCCGAATACGTGTTCTCCTGGAACCCGTTTTCCTTCTCGCTTCTGGCGCGCGTGGCGAACGAACTGCCGGTCTTCGTCATCGATCGAGGGTTCCTCGCTCGAACGGTCAAGCCGTACTACGACCTCGCTCGCGCCTGCTACTTGGGAGGATGGGAGCCGACCTACCTGGATCAGCGACAACTCTTCAGTCCCTATGTCCTGGCGCACTTGGCCCGAGGCCAGAAACCCATGATGCGCGAACTGCGCGAACGCTGGCTGTCGTCGCCGACGCCTGACGCCGTGGTGGAGCAGCTTCTGGGCACGGGCGCTCCCTCCAAATCGACTTGAAGAAGTCGGGTCATCCCGCGCACCCGCGGCCGGAGCCTGCGGGGCGCCTGGGACGCAATTTTCGTGCACCGGCCGACGTCGAGGCTTGAGACCAAACCGCTGGTGGTAGGACGTGGCGTAGCGAGCCATCCGCTCGCCGGCCGTCGAAGCCATGGTGTGAGCGCCTGTTGCGGCGAGGCAACACGCGAGCCGCTTCGACCTCCAGAGGGACGGAGTCGAACAAGAGCGCTGGTCTGAGTGTTGCGACCGTAATCGCTTGTGAATCTTTCAGTTAGCGAGACACCGGCCGCCGTCAGCTATCGCTGTGGAGCTCATGCGTGGTAGGCTGGCTTCTCAAGCCCGGCCAGCTGCTCGCTCAGCAACCAAAGTCGCCGCCTCTCGCCCACTTCGTAGAACGTCCGGGGCATGACGCGCCGCCTTCGCCTGTAGCGCCCCAGGACCGTTCAATCGTTCTCAGGTTTTCTGGCATGTCATTTGCCCCTTTTCACCACAGGCGCGGCCCGTATCGCCGACCCCCGTAGAATCTCCCGCGACTGAGCGAGCCCGTATGACGGCTACCCACGACGAGGCCCGAGCGCTCCTCATACTGTCTAAGGACTTTGGAGAGCTTGGCTTCGCCATGTCGCTGCTGCGCGGCCAAAGGTTCGCGGGCCGGGCGAGCATGCTCCTGCCTGAGCGTCTGTTCTCCGTCAACCAGAACGCGCTCCCCGTTCCCGCTTCTTGCTACGCGACGCTGGACGATATTGTCCGTGCGGTTGACGCCTGCCAACCGGATCTGGTATTCCTCCTGTCCGGCTACCTCTTTTCCAACGAGCGGTTGTTGTCACGCGAGGCGCTCAAGAGACTCCTCCGCCAACTTCGCGACCGGGGGTGCTGCGTCGCCACCAGCGATCCGTTCGTCGGGTTGGCCCCACGCTTGACGCTTGCCGAGCTGGATATCCGGATCCCGTTATCAGCCGGACCAGCAGTGCATCGCTGGCTCGCGGCCCTTATGTCGCGCCTGAGGCCGAGAAGCAAGGTCATGCGGATCCCGTGTCTCGAGGACGTGGTCCACCTGTACCCTACGCCGATTCCCGTGTCCGAAGACCCTGTACCGAGGCGTTCCTTCTTCAACCCCACTGTCATCCGCGCGGCCTGCGGCACGCGTGCGCTCGGTGCACGACGAGGTCACAGCGACGGGCCCGAGTCGCGACCGCGTTGGCTTTTCGTGATCTCCCAAGTCGATCTGAGGTTCCAGGTCGTCCTGCGCGGTCAGGAGAAGTTCATCGAGTTCGTGCGCGACCTGCTGCGGCGGGCGGCGGAAGCCGAACGACACACCACGCTGGTGGCTCCGCCCTGGCTGGCGGATCGCCTCATGAACGCACTGCCCGATTCGGTCGAACTCCTGCCTTTTTGTCCCTTAGCCGAATTCGAACAGCGGCTCCTCGACGCCGAATACGCGTTCTACTGGAACGCGTTCTCGTTCTCACACGTGGCACGCGTGGCGAATGAACTGCCCATCTTTCTCTTCGACCGAGGACATCTCGCTCGAACCATCAAACCCTACTACGAGGTCGCACGCTCCTGGCTGTACGGAGGCTGGGAGCCGACTTATCTGGATCCCACGCAGGTCGTCAGTCGCGAAGTCCTGGCCGACCTGGCCCGGGCGCAGAAACCGGCGCTCCGGGCGCTGCGCGAACGCTGGCAGGCGCTGCCGACGCCTGACGAGCTGGTGGACCAGCTCGTGGCCGAGGCATCAGGCAGTGACCGGTCTCGAGGCGCGATGTACGCGTAACGCCGTTCGGGCCGGCGGCGGCAGGGCCAAGATTCGCGCGAGGGTGCGCTCCGCCTGGGCGACGGAAAACTGTGAGGCAACGGCGCGCAAGCCGTTCTCGGCGAGCCTGGCCCACAGCGCCGGATCCGCGTGCACAGCGACCACCGCCTCGGCGAAGGCGTCAGGGGCGTCCGCAATGAGGATGCTCTCGCCGGGTTTCAGCTCCATGCCCTCTGCGCCGATCGTCGTCGTCACCACCGGGACGCCATAGGCGAGGCTGGTGATGACCTTCCCCTTGATGCCCGCGCCGTAGCGCAGCGGCGCCACCGAGAGCCGCGCCGCCGCGAAGAGCGGCCGGATGTCGGCCACCGGGCCGGCGAACCGCAGGCCATCGTCGGCGAGGCACTGCAGGTGGGCGGGCACGTGAGCCCCGATCACAGTCAACACCGCGTCGGGCAGCCGCGCCCGAACTACCGGGTGGATGCTTCGCAGGTAATCCTCCAGCGCGTCGCAATTGGGCGGGTGCTGGAAGTTGGCGATGTAGAGGATGCCATGCCGCTCGGCGAAGGGCCGCTCCGTCGGGTCGGGCGCCATGATGAGCGAGAACACCTCGACCGCGACGTCCGGCGCTTCGCGCGCGAGCAGATCCCGCTCCGCGGGGCTCACCACCAGCGTGAGGTCGCAGGCCCGTGCCACGGCGAGCTCCCGTGCCTTGAGCCGGTCCGCCTGGGCGGTGCGGCGCTGGTCGGTCACGGCCGCGCGCCGTGCTTCGCGCAGGAAATGCAGGTCCACCGTGTCGAACACGCGGCGCGCCCGCGGGCAGTGACGCTTCACCGCATCGATGGCCCCACTGGCCACATCGACGCGGCTCATGACCACGGCCTGGTAGCGCGCGCCGGCCTTCTTGAGGTGCTGCTGCACCGATAGCACGTACGGATGGTACAGGGCCTCCACCCCGATGGCCTGCAGGGCCTGCGTGTACGCGCCCTCGTGCGCCCGGTTGTCGGGCAAGAACGTCACGTGACATCCCAGGCGCCGCAGGATGCGGCAGACCTGGTACATGCGCACGGATCCGGCGTCCCGATCAGGGCGTGGGGTGTAGGAATCGAGGATGAGCACGTGGGGACCGGTGGCCCGGTAGCGCGCCGCGTCCGGATCCGCGTTGGGCTGCGGTTGAGCGGTGAGTGCGCCCGCCCACTTGGCCACGAACTTCTGCCGGTTCAGCACCTGATGACGCTTGGCGCCTCTGCCGGTGTCCGTGCCGGCCGTGCTCCCCTCGAAATGCACGATCAGGCAGGTGGGCTGATACACGACGCGCCAACCCGCGGCCCGCGCCGCGAACGCCAGGTCCACGTCCTCGTAGTACATGGGCGCATAGCGCGGGTCGAACCCTCCGAGGTCGCGGAAGACTTGGCGCCGCACGGCGAGGCAGGCCCCGGAGCAGTAGTGCGCCTCGCACTGGAATTCGTACCGCGGATCGGACGGATCGTCCCCCCGGCCGTAGTTCCAGCCGGAGCCGTCGGTGAAGATGATGCCGCCGGCCTCCTGGAGGCGGCCGTCGGGATAGACCAGCTTCGCGCCCACCACGCCGACCTCGCCGTCGGCGTCTTGGGGACCGGCGAACGGCTCCAGGAGCCGGGTGAGCCAGCCGTGCGAGACGAACACGTCGTTGTTGAGAAACACGACGAACTCGCCCCGGGCGGCCTCGGCTCCCTGGTTGCAGGCCTCGACGAA